>CAJLZR010000001.1 GCA_905211185.1 uncultured Oscillospiraceae bacterium
TTTAAAATGGTAGATTCAATAAAGACAAAACTCAAAAGCGAAATTATACGCCTAATTGAAAACGAAAATGTTGATACCTTTTATTGCGGGGGAAAAGGCGATTTTGATAGGCTTTGTGCCGAATGCGTGAATGAGCTAAAAAATTACTATCCTTTTATGGAATCGTACATGGTTTTTTCATATATTCCCGGAAAGAAAAATGAATTTGGTAAAGACCCATACGAAGATTTTAACGGAACAATTTATCCTGAGGGGTTAGAATTTGTTCCGCAAAAACTTGCCATTGTGAAAAGGAATGAGTGGATGATTGATAAATCATCGTTTTTAATTGCGTATATAGATCACAAATGGGGCGGAGCCTACAGAACATTCGAGTATGCCAAGCGGAAAAAGCACATAAAAGTTATTAATATTGCAAATTAGTGTAATTATCTAAAATTATGAAACCTTGCTAATAAAAGCAAGGTTTATTTTTTGTTTTTAACTCCAATTTACTTATAATATTCTAATAATTTACAAGTCACGATAAAAACTTCCTAAAAATCCTAGTCATACTGCGACAAAAATTCCTAGTGTTAATATTCTAAAATTAAACCATGTAGCTTAAAATTCATCAAAAAACCAAGTTGGCTACCAATTTACATCAAAAAATAATCAAAGAAAGTGCGTAACCTATAAAAAAACTAGGTATTAACACTTATAAAAGGAGATTTAGAATAAATATGTCTTAATAAATGGTGCTTTACAATAAGATGATTTCAACTACTACATAGATTTTTTGTACAGAGCATTTTAATACCTAATATTTTGAGAGTAGAGTTTTGCATTTCTTATGCAATGCTCTACTTTTTTAGGTTATAAAAAGGTCAATATGATGAAAAAATGGTTTCTCTACTTTGCGAGATATCCTTAAAAAATCCGAATTATCAGAAAAATTTTGAATAATTCGGAGGAATCATTTATGGGGAAACACCCTAATAATATAGAAAACGAAATAGCGTACTTTTATGCAGTATTAAAAAATATGGATTTAAAAGATAGTATTACACAATCGAAAATACGAAAGCATGAAGTTCCACTCGAAGAAAATATTTATTATCACTTTTCATATCTAAACAATATGGACAAGCAACTGTCGAATACAGATTCATTTAACTGGATTGAGCTTATAGAAAATGATGAGTTGCGAAATGCTACTTGTAAATTAAGTGCAGACGAAAAGATATTGCTTCACTACGTGTTTTATGAAGAAAGAACGCAAAGTGAAATAGCAGAAATTTACAGTATTAAACATCAAACAATAAGTTACAGATTAAACAAAATCATTTGCAAACTAAAAAAACATATATGCAAAAAGTAGATTCTTAAAAATTCTTTTGCAAAAAGTGCCCCTAAAACACTCTTTAATAAGTGGAAGGATAAATTACATAATTTAACCATTCTAAGAGTACATTGAAAATTGAATATCAAATATCTTAATTACGTTAGCTGTTATTTGAGCAGTTTATAGAAATACGCCAAGACCTAATAAAAAGCGAGCGATAAATATTTCTATATAAAATTAGTTGGTTACTAATTTGCAATGACAATAGCGGCCTATAATGATACTTCTGCATAGTCGAGATTAAGTTCCAGAATGTAGTCTTGTCCGAGAGATGACGAGATGGTGAAATTCCAATGTTGCCGTAAACCATCGGCAAATTAAGATATTAAAAGTTAACCCATACAAATGTAAATATATGAAACTTATGGCTATTAAATTACTTAGATGATTAGGAGAATTTATAAAATGGCAGATAACAATAATGAAGAAACTATATTTTTTCCGAAAGAATCAACATATAAGATTGGAAAAACAATATGCGTTGTAACTTCTCATTACAACAATGCCTCCGATTCTTTACCACAAAAAATAAAAAAATTGTTAAAAACAGAGGTTCGAAATTTACTTTGTAAAAACTTGTAGAACCGGGAGCATGAAAGGCGCTATAATTATAAATGTAAATATTCTACTGGCTGTTTAACGTTTATATACGCCTTTAAAAAGAAAGGAAGTTTGTATAAATGAAACAGTCAAAAAGAAATGATTTATTAGATTTATCTGATGAGGAAATTACAGCACTTTATTTAAGGCTTTCTCGTGATGATGAAAAAGAAGGTGAAAGTAACAGTATTTCAAATCAGCGAAAATTACTTACAGATTTCGCAAAAAAGAACGGTTTCAGAAATATTAAAGTTTTTATTGATGATGGAGTGTCGGGAGCAACTTTTAATAGAAACGGATTCAAGGAACTTTTAGAGTTAATTGAAAATGAAATGGTTTCTACCTTAATAGTAAAAGATATGTCAAGACTTGGAAGAAATCATATAGAAGTTGGAAAATTAACAGACTATGTTTTCCCCACACATAATGTAAGGTTTATTGCAGTAAATGATGGTGTTGACAGTTTGAAAGGCGAAGATGATTTTACGCCGTTCCGAAATATTATGAATGAATGGTACTGTAAAGACATGAGCCGTAAAATGAAATGCACCTTACATTTAAAGAGTAAACAAGGTTACGCAATCGGGTGTCCTCCATACGGATATATGTATGCGGAAGATAGAAAAAAGTGGATAATTGATGATGAAGCTGCCGAAGTTGTAAAACGTATCTTCTCGATGAGGCTTCAAGGTGATAGTGTAAATAAAATTGCAGAAGTTTTGAAAAGAGACAAAATTCTTATCCCATCAATGTATGCCGACAAAAAAGGACTTAGAAAAGCAGCCAAAAAAGTTCCTTTAGGAGAATATATATGGCATCACAGAACCATAACTAAGATTTTGCAGAATCCTGCTTATGTGGGTGATGTGATAAATTTTAAAACTTATAGCAAATCTTTTAAATTAAAAGCACGCCTTGAAAATTCCAAAGAAAATTGGGAAGTACATAAAAACGCTCACGAAAACATTATTGATAGAAACGATTTTGAAAAAGTACAGACAACTTTTGGCGATACAAAATATCGAAAGCCAAAACATATAGAAAAAAATATGTTTGCCGGATTTCTAAAGTGTTCTGACTGCGGAGCAAACCTAAACTATAAATTTACACATGATAATCCTGATAATCACTATTTTTCATGTAAGAACAATAGAGTAGGTAACGGACTTTGCAAAACGACACATCATATACGTGTTGATATGATAACTGGGGTTGTGAAAAACAATATAGCTGAAATCGTAAGGTTCGCAAATAGTTTTGAAGATGAATTTGTAAAATTAGTTGTTGATGAGAACTATAAGTTAACTTGTGAAAGACAAAAACGAAATCAAGAGATACTCCAAAAATTGCTTTGTAGAGAAAAAGAAATTGATACTTTGATTGAAAGCTTGTTTGAAGAAAAAGTTTTAGGGAATCTTACAGATGAAAGGTTCAAAAAGCTAACGTATAAATATGAAGATGAACAGCTTGAACTCAAAGAAAGGATTAAAAACATTAAAAAGATAGTTTTGGAAGATAAAAAACATGAACTGGATGTAAATGGGTTCCTAGACATTGTCAAGAAGTATTCTCAAATAGAGAATTTGACAGTCGATATTTTAAATGAGTTTATAGACAAAATTATAGTTCACCATCGAGAAAACATCAGAGGAGAAACAACTCAGAAAATTGAGATTTTCTACAAAATGATAGGAAACATAAAAGTTCCAAGACTTTCTCGAAAAGAAGAATCGCAACTTATAAAATACTTTGGCAGAGCCACAAAAGAAAAAGTTGCAATTGCAGTTTGATGGAGGAATTTAACATGAGTAAAAAAATATGTGCCTATTGTAGAACAGCACAAGAAAACTTCGAAGATATTAATTTACAAATTAAAACTTTAAAAAGTTTTGCGAATAAAAATGGATTTGATAATGTGGTAATCTTCGCAGACAACGGAGCTTCAGGAATGAATTCAGATAGGAAAGAATTCCAGAAACTATTAAATCTCATCAAGTCAGATAAAGTGTCTACTCTTATAGTAAAAGATATATCAAGATTAGGTCGGAATTATGTGGAAATCGGAAATTTAATTGATGTAATTCTGCCAAAGCATAATGTGAGATTGATTTCAGTAGATGGAAGTATTGATAGCGAAAAAGGTACAGACGAATTTTTGCAGCTACAAAAAATAATAAGCACGTTGTGCGAGGAAAATAAATCAATGCAAAAAAATAAGCTGCTTGCTAAATCAATTTAGCTCACAACTCAAAATAATAAATGGAGATGCCATAAAAGAATTTCATGCCCCTTATGGCACTCCGTAGTGGTCGAGGTGACAGGACTTGAACCTGCGGCATCCTGGTCCCAAACCAGGCACTCTACCAGCTGAGCTACACCTCGTTATTATAACTATTATACCTCCTATATAAATAGTTGTCAATATCAAATGTCACCATAAATCAAGGCATAAAAAAACCAAAACATGTTGATTATTTTTACATACCATATGATATAATCAAGGTGTGGAATACATACACAATATTATTATTTAGGAGGTATTATACCCATGGTAAAATTTTTAATGCGAATTTGCAAGTTAAATTTCGGTGAATTCGAAGAAAACGAATTTAAGAAATTTATGCGCATGGGTCTGATAATGTCGATGATTATCGGTATTTATTGGACTATGAGACCCCTTAAAGACTCCATATTTAGAGAGTTGGTTGGCGACGCAAATCAAATTGCGATTGCAAAAATGATTTCGGTTTTGCTAATGATCCCTTTCATTGCTGCGTACACAAAACTGCTTGATTTCATTTCCAAACCAAAGCTCCTTTCCATCGCACCGCCTCTTTTTTACGGAACAATAGTATTTTTGTTTTCCTGGTACGTTTTGGCGTTTCAAAGCGGATTAATCGGAGTAAGCTGGTTATCAATCGGGCTTGGATATCTTTGGTACTTCATCGTTGAAAGCTTTGGATCCATGATAGTTGCGCTGTTTTGGTCATTTTCAACCGATATAACAAAAGCCGAATCAGCCAAAAAAGGCTTCCCTCTTGTGTATACTTTCGGTCAATTAGGCCAAGTTATACTTCCTCTCCTGTTTATTACCTTACCCCTTGACTGCGGACTCAAAACAAACTTTGTCTCTATGATGGCAATATTTGTAATGCTGTTCCTCATACCGGTAATGGTAAAAGTACTTATCAAAAAAACACCCGCAGAATTAATGGTTTCCCAGAATGAAAAACTTGACGAAAAAGCAAAGAAAAAGAAGACGGGATTTATAGAAGGTTTAAGACTCCTATTCTCGCATAAATACTTAATCTGTATGTTTTTGGTTAACTTCTTCTTTGAAGTTATAGCAACTATTATTGACTTTAATTTCAAAATATTATCTGCGGATGCATATGCAGGCGTACAGATGTCAAAATACCTTGCGATGTATTCAACCGTTACGGGTATAGTAACTTTAGTGATGTTGCTGCTCGGCGTTAATAAGATAACCTATCGCTTGGGTTTAAAGGCATCTCTTGTCTCAGTGCCTATATTTATAGCGGCCGCACTGGTTGTATTCTCCACCACACAAAATGTTACAGTGTTCTTTTGTTTGATGGTTGCATGTAAAGCCGCAAACTACTCACTGCAAGGTCCGTCACTTAAACAGCTCTACATACCGACCAGCCCGGACGTAAAATCCAAAGCGCAAGCATGGATCGAAACTTTCGGTTCAAGGGTTTCCAAAGAGGCCAGTTCAAACCTCAACGCTCTCACGGGAGTGCTCGGAAAAGCCACTTACAAGCTGCTTTGTACTTCGCTTGGATTTACTTTTGTGGCCATTTGGATCTTTGTGGCGCTATACCTTGGAAAAACACACAAAAAAGCAATCGATACAAATACCAATGTTTGCTAGCCATAAAATAATAAAAAGCAAAAACTCTCTTGGAATTGCCAAGAGAGTTTTTATTTGACCTTAATTCATTATGCGTCTCTACAGCTCTTAAAAAATCACAGATATACCACTTTGTACGCTCACCCTCTTTTTGAGGCATCATTACAACTGCGTGTGCGCACCTTTCTGCATCGTCAGTTTTTAGATATTGACAATTAACACCCACTTCAGAAAATTTGCTAAATGCATATGCAGCAAACACCCTACAATTAAACGGTATTGGTTCATGTTTTGCTAAACATTCTCCAAGTAAATCCGTATAACATCTAACTACTTCTCTAAAACTTTTATCATGTAGTCCATTACGCTCATCCTCATAATGTGTCAGCTGATCCAAATCAGCACTTTCGAGTAGTCGCTCGTTCGTAACCACACGATTTAAATTATTAACAACAACTTTACTCGATTCTGACAGTGGAGGATTAGCACCAACTTTTCCACAAAAAAGCAACGAAACACTTAGTACCAAGCCAAAGACAAATGCCATTGATTTTTTCATTTTCTAAACTCCTTTTAATTATATAATAACTTAAGTATAATACAAATATATTTAATTATCAATAAACAGTTTTATAATGAAATTTAAAAGACTCTTAGCGTATACTTTAGCACTTACCCTACTTGGTGGTATTAATTTTCCCATTTCTCATGCAGCTTTAGATCAAGACCAACCGGCAGCCCCCACGGGCAACGATCCTGACCTCACCCGGTTAAACGCTATTAATCAGCATATTGCCGATGATATAGCCGTCACAGAAGAAGATATGGATGATATGGGTATAGACCAACCTGAGTTAGATGGGTTTCCTCCGGCTGAGTCAACAAACCATCTCACAACATTTGTCAGTGCATTTGGGGATTGGCATGACAGATTCTCGCACAACATGGGATTGCCTGTAAACACAGGCAACATTAGTCGTGAGACCATATTCCTATCTATGACTAACCTCTACCAACGTGTTGCCGCATCCGAGGACACGGCATTTATTTTTGTACTATGTTCCATAGAACCACCGCACACCGCAATACAACGGCTCATCGACAGAGGGCTCCCCGTCCCTGCGCGCCCCGTTGAGACATTGTGCGCCAGTGTCAGAAATTTGTTCTTAAGAGAAATAACTCAAGATCAACAAACTGATTTACTAAACGTTATAGCTTATAATAGAGATACCACGCAATCGCCGCTTGCACGTGCATTCTATGCATCAGCCCATTATTTATTTAATCGCTTAATTCAAATAGCTAACATGTAAAATAATATACCGGCATTTTCCAATACTTACGCCTTGCGAAAAGCAAGGCGATTTTTTTGCATAAAAAACATTATTATATAAAACTTTATTTGCAAAACCGCATTTTGATTATCTCTCCAAAATCATATATCATATATTTGTCGAATTAAAGGGAGGGCTTTCATGTTAAATTTTATTTTGGGACGTGCAGGAACAGGCAAATCCGCCTTTTTACATAAAACATTGAGGGAAAAACTCAGTCAAAACAAGAAGATTATATTTATCGTTCCGGAACAGAGCTCTTTTCGCACCGAACGAAACATGCTGCAAATGCTTGGAAACAAAGATTTTAACAAAATTGAGGTTCTGAGTTTTTCCAGGCTCTATGATTTTGTTTCCAAAAAACTAAATTTACCGGCCGCTGTCCCCGATACCGAAACTATGCAGCTAATACTCATAAATGCTGCTATTGAGAACGTAAAAGATAGTTTAAAGCTATACCTAAAAAACTCTTGTTCCGCAGAAACCGCCGCACTGATGCTTAAAATATTAAAAGAATTTAAATCGCATAAAATAAACTTTGATATACTCGACAAAATCCAAAATCTTACAAGCAAAGATATTTTGAAACAAAAAATCGAAGAAATAAAGCTAATAATAAATTCTTACGAGGATTTATCTCAAAAAAAATTTGAAAACTCAATTGATAATTTAAATCACTTGGAAGAACTAATAAGAAACTATAATGTTTTTGTGGGATATGAAATTTTTATAGATGAATTTAGTAGCTTCACTCCCCAACAAATCTGCATTTTAGAATACATAATAAAGCAATCTGAAAATATACATCTTGCTCTGTGCGCAGATAAAATGCCCACAAAAACCGATTTTAGTGAAAACAATTTATTTTCCAGCATCTATAAAACTATTTTTAAAGTTTGTGAAATTGCAAAAAATCACGGCATCGCAATTGCTAATCCTACCATTATGCAAAATTCTTCTAAGTTTAAAAACATGGCACTTGCAATGCTTGAAAAGAATTTATTTTCATATTCTAAAAATCAATATAACACGCAACCGCAAAATATCGCCCTTTACAGCGCAACAAACAAGCTCGATGAATGTGAGTTTGTTGCCAAGACCATAAAAAAATTTATAATGGAAGAAAACTATCGATATCGAGATTTTGCAGTGCTTTCAAGAAATTTAGAAAATTACTCCAATGCTTTAAAATATGTTTTCGGCGAATACCAAATCCCTTACTTTATAAACAATCCCTCAAAAATATATAGCAAAAGTACCGCTCTTACAATTTTTGCGGCGCTTGATTCCATAACCTCCAATTATGATGCAGAAAACGTTTTGAGATTTATAAAAAGCGGGCTTACAGATTTATCCACAGAAGAAATTTCGGATATTGAAAACTACGTTTTGCTTTGGAACATTCACGGAAAAGATTGGTTAAATGAGTTTACCATGCATCCGGAAGGATTTTCAAAAACATTTAAGGAGGAGGATACCTTAAAACTTTCCACATTAAATGAACTTAGAAAAAAGATAATAATACCGCTCCAAACTCTAAAACAAAAAACAAAGAATGCAGCAGGCGAAGAAATTTCCAAAGCCATATACGAAATGCTGCTTGAAATAAACGCGCCCGAAAACTTAAAAAAAATCTGCTCTAATTTAATTAATAAAAATAAACTTGCAGAAGCTCAGCAAGAATCAAAAATATGGGATACCGTGATGAAAATGCTGGGCGACATTGCAAATGTTTTTAAAAACATAAAAATAACCCCCAAAAAGTATTCAGACATATTATTTTCTGCGGTAAATTCATTTAATTTATCAATAATCCCGCAAAGCGTTGATACCGTAACGATTGACTATTCTAACCTTGCAAGACTTTCTTCGCCAAAAATCGTATTCATTCTGGGAGCCGTAAGCGGAGAATTTCCGAAAGACCCACAAAGTTCAGAAATTTTTACGGATTCCGAAATAAACCACATATCATCGCTTGGAATTGAAATTACAAACGATAACAAAAACTTTTTAATAGAAGAAAAATTTTTAACTTACATAGCCCTTTCTAATCCCGCAGATAAACTCTTTGTAAGCTGGCCAAACTTCGGCACAGAAAAGGAAGACAATTTACCTTCCGAAATAATAAGCGAAATTAAAGAAATCTTTCCGAAGGTAAAAATATTAAATCAATTCAGAAATAAAGAATTTGAGGATATATGGTCGGAAAAAGCGGCATTTAAATTCTGCGCCAAAAATTGGAAAGTAAACTCAGGGCTGTGCGCAGCACTTAAAAATTATTTTCAAAGCAACGAAAACTATAAATTAAAATGTGAATCCATAAATAACATGACCTCCAAAAAAATAGAATTTGAAAACGCAGAAAATGCAAAAAATCTATTTTCAAAAAATATAACACTCTCTGCCTCGCAAATTGAAAAATACTATGACTGCGCATTTGAATACTTTTGCAAATACGTTTTAAACGCAAAACCCAGAAAACGAGCAGAATTCGGCAACTTAGAATACGGAAACGTAATGCATTATGTACTTGAAAAATTACTTAAAAAGTATCCGGATAAAAAGCTCACGCTTACAAAAAGCGAGGAAATTAAAAAAAGCATATCCGAAATAACAAATAACTACGTTGATAACAAACTCGGAGGAATAAAGAATAAAAACGCAAAGTTTCTATATCTTGTAAATCGCCTTAAAAAAACTGTTTATTTTCTTGCAAATCACTTTATAGAGGAATTTAAGCAAAGCTCATTTATTGTTTCGGATCTCGAGCTTGAAATATCTTCAAACGGGAAAATAAAACCGCTATGTTTTACGTTGTCTGATAAAACAAACGTAAAAGTAGAGGGAAAAATCGACCGTGTAGATGTAATGAAAACAAAAACCGAAAATTATGTTAGAGTTATAGACTACAAAACAAGCAACAAAAGCTTTAAGCTTTCTGATTTATTAAGCGGAATGAATATGCAGATGCTGATATATCTTATAACGCTCCAAAAAAGCGAATACAAAAAATATGAAAATATTATTCCGGCAGGCGCGCTGTATTTTACCGCTCAAAAGCCTACTGTTTCGGCTAAATCTCAAAATGAAAACGCCAAAACCCAAAAAGCAATTCAAGATAAGTTAAAAATGAATGGCTTAATTTTAAATGATTTAACCGCTATTGAGGGTATGGAGCAAAACGCAGAAGGCAAATTCATTCCGGCTAAAATCAAAAAAGGTATGGTAGATTCCAAATCAATTGCCTCGATTGAAGAATTTAAAATCATAGAAAAACATATAGAACGCTTAATTGTTAATATGGCCACCTCTCTAAAAAGCGGTAAAATTCAGCCCAATCCCAAAACATGCGGACAAACAACCAGCTGTGACCGTTGCGATTATTTTTCGGTATGTAAGTACGATGAAGATAATTTCAAAGATACGGATTTAAAAATCAGCGAAAAGGAAGTACTCGAAAAAATGTCCGAAAATATAAGAGCCAAAGAAGGTGAAAATAATGGATAGAAAGTGGACTCCCGAACAAAATAATGCCATAAATTCGGTAGGCGGCACGGTTCTCGTTTCCGCTGCGGCGGGCTCCGGAAAAACAGCAGTATTGGTGCAAAGAATAATAACCCGCATTCCCGACCCCGAAGCCCCCACCGATATAACAAAATTTTTAATAGTAACATTTACAAAAGCTTCCGCGCAAGAAATGAAAAGCAGAATTTCTCAAAAGCTTTCCGAGATGATACTTGCCGACCCTAAAAACGAAAACCTCCAAAAGCAAAAAATGCTTCTTAAATATGCCGGCATAGGCACAATAGATAGTTTTTGCAAAACGCTTGCAGAGGAAAATTTTTATAAACTTGGAATATCACCAAAAATTAACATTGTAACCGAAAACGAAATTGAAACACTGAAAAATCAGGCACTCAGTGATACTTTGGATTATTTTTATAACCTCAAAAGCAAAGACTATAAGGAGTTTTTTGACTTACTGACAAATGACAAAAACGATGATGAACTGGTAAACATAATAAAATCCGTATATAAATTTACGCTCTCCCTGCCATTCCCTGAAAAATGGATGGACGAAAAATTAAAACTATACGAAAATATATCAGAAAATTCCGATATATCAGATTTACCATGGACAAAAACAATTATAAAATACGCAAAAGAGCAAATTGATATCGCCGCAAATATGATTATAGAAATGCTAAACATTTCCAAAAGCAATGAAAAAATAGATAAAGCATATAGCGAGGCTCTTAATGAAGATTTAATAAGCGTAAGTGAAATATCAAAGCATTTAAACTCCGGTTCGTTTAATAAAATATCCGAAAAATTGGGTTCTTTATCATTTGCAAATCTTAAGCCACTTCGAGGTGAAGACGTTGCTTATGAAAAAGATTTGATATCAAAACAAAGAAATTACGTAAAAAAAATTATTGAAGAATTAAAAGATTATTTCATGTTTTCCGAAAACGATGTAATCAAAAGTTTAAAATCTATTCACAAAGTATCCGCATGCCTTTTTGAAATAGTAAAACAATTCGGAAAAAATTTAACCGATTTAAAATCCGAAAAAAACATCGCAGATTTTAGCGACCTTAGCCGTTGGGCTCTTAAAATTTTAACAGTTCAAAATGAAAACGGAGAAATTCTAAAAAGCCCACTTGCCGAAGAAATATCCGATAGATACGAAGAAATAATGATAGATGAATATCAAGATATCAATGATATTCAAGATACAATTTTTAAAATGATAAGCAAAAACGAAACCAATATTTTCGCGGTGGGAGACGTAAAACAAAGCATATATAAATTCCGCAGCTCGAAACCCGAAATATTCTTGGGCAAAAAAGATAAATATAAACTATATGATAAAAATGTTAATTCATACCCTGCAAAGATAATACTCGGTAAAAATTTTAGAAGCAAAAGCGATATAATCGGCGTCATAAACTTTATATTCAAAACTTTGATGTCCAAAAAAGCAGGAGAAATTGAATATAACGAAGAGGAAGCTCTTTTCGCCGGTGCAGAATTCCCGGAAAGTAATGACCCCTCAACAGAAATCGCAATAATAGATTCTGCAAACGAGGAATCCGACGCAGCTGCGGAAGCCGGATACATTGCAGAAAAAATTTTAAAAATGATTCATGAAAAATACCAAATTTTTGAAAATGGAAAAGCTCGGGAAGTAACCTTTGGCGATTTTTGCATACTCCTTAGAAAATTCAAAAATTCTGCAAACGTATATAAACAGGAGCTTGGCAAATACGGTATCCCCGTAAAAACAGAATCAAATGAAAAATTCTTAGATACACCTGAAGTTTTAACCATTCTATCTTTACTTAAAGTAATTAATAATCCCACAGAAGACATACCGCTAATTTCCGCCATGCTCAGCCCCATTTTTAATTTCAGCCTCGATGAAATAAGTGAAATTAGAATTTTAGAGACAAATCTTCCCGTTTATTTTTCCGTTAAAAAATATATCGAAATCGGAAAAAATGAAAAACTCAAGCAAAAAGCCCTAGCATTTTATGAAACCTTAGAAAAATATAGAAACCTATCTATCGGAATGTGTTGCAATGAGTTAATTGACCTAATATACAGCGAAACCGATTACCCTGCCATATGTATGGCGCACGAAAACGGAGAAAATAAAAAAGCAAATCTCATACTTTTTTCAGAGTACGCAAAAAAGTTTGAAAGCCAATATCACAAAGGTTTATTCGGATTTTTAAAATTTATTCAAAACATCAAAGATAAAGGTGAAGATTTACCTTCCGCTCCCACCCCATACGATGCTTATAAATCCGTAAAAATAATGAGTATACATAAATCCAAAGGATTGGAATTTCCCATATGCATAGTGGCAGGGTGCGCAAGTTCCAACAAAAAAGAAGACTCTGCCATTTATATAAATTCGGATTTGGGAATAGGAGTAAAATTAAAAAACGAAGACGGCACAGTAAAGTTTTCTAACATTGTAACAAACGCCCTTTCGATAAAAAATAAAACGGAATCGATATCCGAAGAACTAAGAATACTTTACGTTGCATTAACGCGCGCAAAGCAAAAACTAATTATGGTTGCAGGCACTAAAAACCCACAAAAAACAATACAAAAACACTTTTCTCTTTTAAGTGGCACTAAAAAAGAAATCCCCCCACAATATGTACTCAAGGAAAACACCATTCTTGATTGGTTGCTTATGTGCGTTTCAAAAAGCAATTTGCGAAACAAACTCTGCGCCGTTGCCAATTTACCCGAATTTATTTCTGAGGAAGAACATCCAAAAAATTTAAATTGGAATGTAGAACTTATTTCTGAGCCTCAAAATGAAGATTACCAAAATCATGACGAAAATACCAAAACCCAAAGTGAAGGAAAAGTTGCAACAATTGACCATCAAACACAACAACTTTTTGAAAAAATCAGGGCAAGATTTGAATTTAAATATCCCGAAAAAGACCTTACGAATTTGCCGCTAAAAGTTTCGGCCTCCGGTCTTACGCAAAGTAACGAATGGCAAAATTATATAGCCTCCTCAAAGCCATGTTTTATATCGCACACAGACGCTTCTCCCACAGACCGCGGCAACGCAATGCATAAATTAATGTGCTGTATAGATTTTAACAATACTTACAAAAACGGAATAAATTTTGAGCTTGAAAGATTAAAATCCGGCGGTTTTTTAGATGAAAAAGAAATAAATATGATTAGCAAAAAAAGCATAGAAAAATTCCTCTTTGGCGATATTGGAAAAAGAATACTAGAAAGCCCAAATATTTACAGAGAACATCGTTTTTCCGTAACCATTCCATCTAAATATTTAACTGAATACAGCTGCCTTGATAACCACTATACCGTTATGCAAGGAGCTATCGACTGCGCTTTTTTGGAAAATAATAAATACATAATTATTGATTACAAAACGGATAAAATTTCTCATACCGATGAACTTTGGGAAAAGTATTACAAACAGCTAAAGCTTTATAAGTTTGCGCTGGAGCAATCCGAAAACGTAAAAGTCTCAGAGTTAATCCTATACTCATTCCACTTGGGAGAAAGTTACACAAAAAAATATTAAATGCACAATAGTAAACTCTTTGTGCATTTAATATCACTTTTAAATTTTTATAAATCAACCGAGCGCCGATTCTATGGCCTCTCGTATGTTTTTTGCGCCTATTATATCAATATCATATTTCTTGATATTATTTAAAGAATTATAGTTATAGTACGGAATAATACATTTTTTAAATCCTAATCTGGCAGCTTCCTTTATCCTCATCTCAATATTTGGAACTGCCCTTATTTCCCCTGCCAAACCGATTTCTCCAAGCGCAATAACATCATCGGCAACCGCAATATCTTTAAGCGCCGAAACCAAAGCTATTGCAACCGAAAGGTCTGCCGCAGGTTCATCTAATTTAAGTCCCCCTACAACATTTATATATGCATCCATGGAAGAAAAAAAGTAGCCCGCTCTCTTTTCAAGAACCGCCAAAATGAGCGCCATACGGTTATAGTCAAACCCTGTTGCCATTCTTCTTGGATTTCCAAAACTGGTTGATGCAACAAGACCTTGTACTTCGGTTAAAATCGGTCGCGTTCCTTCCATAACACACGCAACGCATATTCCGGGCACGCCTGTCGGCTTTCCGGCAAGCATTAAGGCAGAAGGATTTTCAACTTCCTCAAGGCCTTTGTTATCCATGCGGAAAACGCCTATTTCGTTTGTTGAACCATGGCGGTTTTTAACTGCTCTTAAAATTCTGTAAGCGGTTTGACTGTCACCTTCAAAATAAAGTACGGCATCAACCATATGCTCAAGAACTTTCGGCCCAGCTATGGCGCCATCTTTATTAACGTGGCCTATCATTATAACTGTTATATCAAGCGATTTTGAAAGATTTAAAAACAGATTGGTACATTCCTTAACCTGAGAAATACTGCCCGGAAAAGATGATGAATCCGGATTATTCATTGTTTGAACCGAATCGATTATAACGATATCCGGGTGAGTATACTCAATTTCCGCTTTGATATGGTTTAAATTCGTTTGAGTCATTATAAAAAGATTATCATTGTGAACACCGAGCCTTGAAGCCCGCATTTTTATTTGCCTTTTGGATTCCTCGCCCGAAACATATAAGATTTTTAAATTTTTATCAAGATAATTACAAATCTGCAGCAAAAGTGTTGATTTTCCTATACCCGGGGTACCACCCAAAAGAGAAAGCGAACCCTTAACTATTCCGCCGCCAAACACGCGGTCAAGCTCTTTAAGACCAGTTTTATAGCGTGTTTCTTCGTTTATATCTATTTTTTCTACCGAAACCTCGCTAATATCGGAAGGGCTAAAAGAAACCGCAGAAGATTTGTTTTTTCCGGTACTTTCCTTAACTTCTTCAAGCATGGTATTCCACTGCCCACAAGAAGGACAAACACCATTCCATTTTGCAGATTCAAATCCGCACTCCGAACATACAAAAACACTTTTTAATTTTTTACTCATACAGTATCTCCCGCTGTGCTAAATATTAACCAATACTTATCTCGCATCGTTCGTAAAGCAGCCATAAGCGACTTTTCATCGTCCTTAAAATAATTTTTTGCTTCTTCTAACTCAACCCTTATTATACCAATATCTTTCTCTCCTAAAGTTGCCAATGACTTCACGTCTAACCCATATCGTGGTGCACTTAAACATCTTATATATCCATCCAACGCCAAGCATTTGCACAGAATTTCTTCTTTATCAGGAACACCTTCCTTGCAAGCTTTTTCTTCTGCAAAGCTTTTAAAATGCTCTGCATTCGGGGGCGAAGCATAAAGTTCGTAATCTCCATCCATCAGCGTTATTGTACATTCATCAAAAACAATTTGCCTCCACAAACACTCAAAAGCTATCCTTAAAACTGATAAATTATATAACCATTCACCATAATTTTCTTTGGATAACTCTTTTGCTTGCCTTAATTGAACGTCTATACTTTTCCGTAATCTTTCAGGTAAACCCTCAAGTGGATCCACAGGCAAGGCGCCTATACGGAGCTTTAAAGAATACTCAGCTAAGAACGTATAATTAACCACACAAAGCCAACAAACATAATCTTTGTTAGCCGGTCTGATGTCACGGTGATTTTTCTTTATAAACTGAATCCACTCCTCCACACTCCAAACCTCGGCATGCGCACAAAGCGAGCAGCTCAAACACATAACAATCGATATTACAAGTGAAACTAATTTTTTAACTTTCATATTTATCAATATCCTACGTACTCCTAATTAAAACAATTTTTAAATTAAAAACTATGACGTCTCTCAACAATGGGGCGAAATGCTAGGTAATCGTACGATTTTCTCATGTTTTCTAAATTTTGGAAAACTTCATCATCGTTTTCCGAAATTTCTAAGCATTTCTGCGCTTCATCATATAGCTCTATTTCAGAACTAAGAACACTGCGTATTGCCGGAGAAATTGTATCAGATTTTGGGTAAGGTGACGGTTTATTTATGCCAATAAAACAAAGTAACAGCATGGCTTTCTCAAAAAAATATTCCTGCGCCCCTAAATCTTTTCCATCATTTTCCTCAAGGTACTTTTAAGAAATTGTTTGTTGTAATAAGACGGCATATGAACTTTTGCACTGACATTATGGCACAAACTAAACATACACCCCAACGCCGCCATACTCAAAAATAGTTTTTTAAGTTTGAATTTCAATTTATACATCTCCCTTTAAACTTACTTTATTTTTATTAACAGCAATTTTCGTCCACCAAAATCAAACTCACAAACGCAAATCATCCGCCACACTATAATACGCTTTCTCCATATTTTCTAAATTTTCAAGCAGCTCGCAAGGATTTTTAGATATAATAAAGCTCTGCTCAATTTCCTCATCTAACCCCCAAATACAATCCAACTCATCACGTAACTTTTTATAAGAAAACTCTCCCGTCAGCCACCATAAAAAACGATATCTTTTTGCTGTATCTACCGCACGGCATAAATTATTTCTTTATTTTGACGCTATTCGATTCAAAATACAAAAATCCGACATCTTATAAGCAATAATTTTAAAAGTAACCCAGAAAAATTTTATCAATTTACACAAGTAAAATCAAGTATGGTTTGCTGAATTTTATATATCACAATATTGATTAATCAATACTCACAGCGTTCTAAATTTAAAAAATCTTATTACCCACATTTTATTACCTGTATAAGCTATACTCCTGCGCCTTTGTCACAAACGCTATCTGCTCACTGCGAGTTAATAGCGGAAAAATACTATTAACAAAAGCTGCGTAAGCGCCCCACGCTGCCATAAGATTATCTCCAAGCTCATTTATATTCACAGATTCTCTAAGCGCTTTCTCTACAAATGGTGCCGGCTGATCCTTGGTAACTTGACATATATCATTCACGGTAAGAGGAGGTAATACCATCATCCCTGTTTGAAACATTAACAAAGCAAGCTTAATACGGGCCAATCTTTCAAATGCCCAATTGGCTTGTCCCATTAAACTATTTTTTACTCTCTCAGGCACGCTTGCACGTATAGCAGGCACAAATTCCTCTTGAGTATAAATCTTGGCGCTGGTATTTGCAAAGCTTAAAAGCAGCGTTGCCGATATTACAATACCCGATATCAATTTTTTAAAACTAATAACTACCCCTCCTGAAAACGTCCGTGCGCAGAAAAACACACAATAAATATATCTTACGCTTTAGAACGTAAGATATCAAACAAATTATAAAAATATGCTTAAACAAAAAACTATCGCATTTTTAATCACGCTTGCCAAAATCTGCTTAGTTCTTCCTTTTGAGAAAAACTGAGCAAAGGCAAAATGCCATTTGTAAACGTTACATATGCATGCCACATATGACCAAGATTTTCCTCAAGCTCTGTTATATTTACAGAATCAAGCAGCATCCGCTTTTCCCAAGGTGATACTTTATTTTCAAAACGCGCAATTATATCATCTGAAATTCTAAATCCACGTGTGTGAGGGTCGGATTTATATATAGAAGACCAGATACTTAAAACATTTTTCATTTTTCTTATTGCCCAACTTGCTTTATCCACCGGATTATCTTTTAAATTCTCCGGCACACTCAAATTTACAGCTTCATCAAATTCTTCTTTACTGTAAACCTGAGCACTCGTAACTATGGAACTTGCAAATATAATTATTCCCACCAAAATACCGGAAATTAATCGTTTAATAATAGTAACCATTCCTTTTTATACTATCAGTCATACAATTAAGTAATTAGGTTTATGCGTTATTCGTTAAAAATTCAAGCACACCGCAATATATGCTAAATGCCATTTTATTTTGGTAATCCTCACTACCAAGTTTTTTAGCTTCCTCCTCATTCGATAAAAATCCGCATTCTACAACTATTGCGGGAATTTGAGCGTTGTGAAGCAAAAATATTTTTTGGTTAGCCGGTTTTATTGCCCTTTTGTTTTCGGGCTGAATCAATCCCACTACCGAGTTTTTAACACTGTTTGCCAATTCTTCGCTTTTAGGGTCATTCTTGGAATAAAAGATTTGCGTTCCAAAATACTTTGGATTAGGAAATTTATTTTGATGTATGCTCACAAATACGGTGTTTTTGTTATTGGCATGGTCATCTATAATTTCCGCACGATTTCTAAGATCGGAACGCTTTTTTTCTCTAAGGCTCTCTGCATCATCATCGTATATCGAAGTATCCGTATCTCTGGTCATCACAACATTGTATCCGGCAACTTTTAGTAAATCTTCCAGTTTTAAAGCTATGGATAAATTTATATCTTTTTCAACTATCCCATCTACTCCAACCGCCCCGCCATCTTCACCGCCATGGCCGGCATCGAGTATAATAGTTTTTGCGTTTGAAGGCGCAGCTTCATTTTCTTTTGCTTTACCGTAAGCAGCAAAGGCTAATGTCATGCACATTAAAAAGCCAAAAATTGAAATCATACAAACCAATATTTTCTTTTTTTTAAATCTTTCATAAATTTGATTATTTTTCAAAAAGGTCACTCCTAAACATAGTTATTTAAATCGCCACAGATATTAAAATATATTTGATAACCATAGCAAAAAATGTATAATAATATGGATATAAAATTCTAATGATAGGTGAGAAAATGGAACTAGGAAAAAATCTTCACATCAAAAAATTAAATCTTCCAAATTACAGCCTCTCGGAGGAACTGCTAAACGCTATAACTCACGGCATCGGCAGTTTACTTTCGGTAATTGCGGTTATCGTGCTTATTCAAAAGTACAAAGGTCATACGGCCGACTTGGTTTTTATGCTAATATATTGTTTCACGCTTTTTCTTCTTTACACGATTTCCACCCTATATCACTCCCTAAAAAGAAATAAAGCCAAAGAAGTTTTCCGAAAACTCGACCACTGCTCTATATTTTTACTAATCGCCGGAACTTATACGCCTATCTGCGCGGCAATCTTAAAAACCAATTTTGCATTTTGTGTGCTTGCAGGCGTATGGATACTGGGAATTGTGGGGATAGTATTTAACGCAATAGATGTAAATAAATTTTCAAAATTTTCCCTTACTTGCTATATTTTAATGGGCTGGAGCATAGTTTTTATCGCGCATCCTACAATAAAAATTTTAAATCGTGAACAACTCCTTTACTTACTAATAGGCGGAATATTTTATACCGTTGGAGCCATAATTTATGTAATAGGTAAAAAAATAAAATATATGCACTCCATTTGGCATATTTTCGTGTTGGCAGGAAGTATTTTTCATTTTCTGATTTTCACAAAACAGATATCCTAGCGCCAACATTTGAAAATATTTGAAATCCAACCGACTTTTCGGCGTTTTTGATACTTTGGGCAATAATTTACCAAAATAGTATCTTCCCCTATAACTTCGATATTCTCCCATTTTATTATCACATCGTCCTCTCGCCCAAAAACACCAAAAAATTTGGGCCTGCCATATACAACTATCGCCACCAATTTTGCACACCCCATATCAACTTCCACATCATTTACACACCCTATTCGGCAGCCGTCATTAACGCTTATAACTTCTTTATTTTTCATCTCGACTATTCGGCATACCATATATTCGTTCCCCGCTTTCATTCTATTTTTAAAATCATATATCTAGTCACAATAATTTTTCATTGGGAGGGCAGCAAACATGGCACATACTGAAGATTTAAACGTACAAAGATATCACCCCAAAATTGAACTTGGACTAAATAAAAATGAAGTAAAAAACCGCATAAAACAAGGACTTGTGAACATAGATAAATCCATTTCAACCAAATCTACCAAAGACATAATAAAAGAAAACACATTTACCCTTTTCAACTTTGTAAATTTGGTGCTGGCAATTGCGGTTTTATGCGTGGGCTCATATAAAAATCTTATGTTTATGGGCGTTGTGATATGCAACGTGATAATAGGAATAACGCAAGAAATAAGAGCAAAAAAAACAGTCGATAAAATGAACTTAATAGCATCAAACAACGCAAAACTCATAAGAAACGGTAAAATAGGAAAAACAAAAATTGAAAAAATTGTGTTAGACGACATCATACTTTACGAAAACGGTAATCAAGTAGTTGCCGATTCTGTAATACTTGAGGGCAAATGCGAAGTTAATGAATCGCTTCTTACGGGCGAACCTGATTTAATAACAAAAAAAGAAGGCGATTTGCTTTTATCCGGAAGCTATTTGGTAAGCGGAAAATGCACGGCAAGGGTTGAACATGTGGGCAAAAACAATTATGCTTCCAAACTCTTAAAGGGCTCAAAATATATTAAAAAAACCAAGTCCGAAATAATGAACACCCTTAATAAAATAATAAAAATAATATCTATCGCCATAGTACCGATGGGAGCATTACTTTTTTACAGGCAATTTATATCATCCGGACATGATGTTACATCGGCAATCGTAAACACCACGGCAGCCCTTACGGGAATGATACCGGAAGGCTTGGTACTACTTACAAGTTCTGTTTTAGCCGTTGGGGTTATGCGCCTTTCAAGACACAAAGTATTGGTCCAGGATATTTATTGCATCGAAACTTTAGCAAGAGTGGATACGCTCTGCCTTGATAAAACCGGAACCATAACGGAAGGGACTTTTGAAGTTGAAAAAATTGTTCCGCAAAATGGTTATTCAGATAAAGATATTTCCAAATCCATGAAAATGCTAACATGCGCTCTTAATGACAATAACGAAACTTTTAAAGCTCTTAAAAACTATTTTGCACCAAACCAAACGGCAACCGAAGCTGAAATGATAATTCCTTTTTCTTCGGAAAAAAAGTGGTCGGGAGCGTACTTTAAATCAGAAGGCACGTTCGTTTTCGGCGCATCGGAATTTATTTTTGAAAATAACTTACCCCCAAAAGCAGCCGAACAGATAAAAAAATATTCAGAAAGCTATCGTGTTATAGCTCTTGCGCACTCAGATGAGTCATTTATAGAAAAAAATCTCCCAAAAGGTATGCAGCTTATGGGACTGATATTAATAAAGGATAAAATAAGAAACAGCGCAGAAAAAACCCTGAATTTCTTTAAAAAACAAGGCGTTGATATAAAAGTAATTTCGGGAGATAATCCAATTACCGTTTCAAAAATTGCGCAAAGAGTTAATTTGGAAAATTCGGATATGTATATAGACGCTACCACCTTAAAAACCGAAAAGGATATATCCGAAGCCGCAACCAAATATACTATTTTCGGAAGAGTTACCCCAAACCAGAAACAATCTATCGTAAAAGCGCTCAAAGAAAATGGCCATACCGTTGCAATGGTGGGAGACGGCGTAAACGATGTTTTGGCAATGAAAGAATCCGATTGCAGCGTTGCAATGGCAGGAGGAAGCGATATAGCCAGAAACGTTTCGCATTTGGTTCTTCTTAACTCAGATTTTGCATCAATGCCCAAAACAGTTGCGGAGGGGCGAAGAGCAATTAATAATATACAGCGTTCGGCTTCTTTATTTCTTACAAAAACAATTTATTCTTTTTTGCTAGCACTTCTATTTTTCATAATAGCCGCTCCTTATCCATTCATTCCGATACAAATGACTTTAATCAGCACGGTAACCATAGGCATTCCTTCATTTATACTGGCGCTTGAACCCAACAGAGAAAGAATTCAAGGAAATCTGTTTAAAAATATAGTGAGCAAATCACTTCCCACAGCTTTAACCATAGTTTCGGCGCTTATGATATGCGTTGGTATGTATATGGGCTTTAATCTATCCTTACAAAAATATGGTTTACTGACAACCGCCACTACCTCTTTAATCGGGATTATGCTTATATATAATATATCTGTTCCCCTTAATAAACTAAGAAAAACTTTGCTATGGGGCGTAATTATTTTGCTGTTTGTAGGATTTATATATTTCCAAGACCTGCTAAGTATTGAACCTTTGACCTTCTTAAACATATTGATTATAAGCGCTATTACGATAGTTTCTATGTTAATTCATGATTTTATTTTAAAATTAAACCTTACAAAATATTTTAAAAAAAGTATTTAAAATTTATATGCCATCGGGCTTGACTTAAAATTATTCTGAACGTATTATTAAATAAATGAAAATGTGGAAAGGGGAAATTCAGATGGAATATAAACGAAAAGGTGGATTTTCGGTTTTAACAGGAATAATTGCCACCGTTATAACGTTAATGTCCTTAGCTATTGCTTTGCTTGTAATACTGGATCGCAAGAAAAAGAAAGAAGAAAAAGAACTCGATGATTACTTGGAAGCAAGTATAAATTAATCACCTTTCTAAAATAATACTGAAAAAAAATATCTACCACAAAATAAGCGTGGTAGATATTTCTCTATGATATTTATAAATTTTAAAAAATTAAAATGGCAGTTATCGGTTAATATAATCCGAAACCATAAGCTTATACAAAAATATCCGGCCGATTATAATTTATAAATCGACCGGATAGTTACTTTTTAATATTTAATCAAACAACTATTGCTGCGGGAACTGAACCATACCGCCACGATGGCTTCCGAAATTAAGTTTGAAGCAAAGAAGCATCTTGATAGTATTTTCACGAATATTATTTATCATGTCATCAAACATATCAAAGCCTTCCATGCGGTACTCAACAACAGGGTCACGTTGACCGTAAGCTCTCAGATTAATGCCGCGTTTGAGTTCTTCCATAGCGTCGATGTGATCCATCCACCTTTCGTCAACATTAGAAAGAAGAATAATTCTTTCAAGTTCACGTGTGGATTCATCGCCCAAAACTTCTTCGTGCTTCTTATAAACTTCATGAGAGCGATCCGATATAATTTTAACAACCTCTTCGGGCGTCTTTTGAGTAAGAGTTTCAGGATTCATTTCAGGATCATCGGCATTAAACAACCAGCCTAAATAGTAGCTCTTAAGCCCCTCTATATTCCAGTTTTCAACCGGAATATCTTTTGAAATGTATCTGCCAACAACCATGGCTGAGACATCGTCTATCATATTAACTATCTTTTCACGCAAGTTTTCTCCATCTAAAACCTTATTGCGCTGAGTGTATATAATTTCACGCTGACGGCTGAGAACATCGTCAAATTGAAGAACATTTTTACGTATTGCAAAGTTTCTTCCCTCAATCTTTTTCTGTGCCGATTCAATTGAACGAGTCAGCATTTTTGCTTCCAATGGCGAATCTTCATCGACATTTAGCCTACTCATCCATGCTTTAAGGCGGTCGCCTCCAAAGAGCCTCATAAGGTCATCCTCAAGCGAAAGATAGAATCTTGATTTACCCGGGTCACCTTGCCTGCCTGACCTACCACGGAGCTGATTATCAATACGCCTTGTTTCGTGGCGCTCCGTACCTATAACATAAAGTCCGCCGCATGCCACAACTTCTTCGGCTGCTTTTTTAATTTCGGGTTTAAACTTCTCATAAAGTTCTTTATATTTCTTCCTCGCTTCCAAAATCTTTTCGTCTTCGGTTTCGCCAAAGCCGTCACACTCCGCAAGCGCATCTCCGTTATAGCCTAATTTCTTAAGTTCTGCCTTGGCAAGGTATTCTGCGTTACCTCCAAGCATAATGTCCGTACCGCGTCCTGCCATGTTGGTGGCTATGGTAATGGCGCCTTTTTTACCTGCTTGAGCTATTATCTGTGCTTCTTTTTCATGATATTTCGCATTCAAAACTTCATGCGGAACTCCTTTAGCTTCAAGCATTACGCTAAGAAGCTCAGATTTTTCAATCGAAACCGTACCCACCAGAATAGGCTGACCTGTTTTATGCGTTTCTATAATATCCTCAACTATTGCTTTATATTTAGCTTTTTGAGTTTTATAAACAACATCCGGCAAATCTTCGCGAATTTTAGGTTTATTGGTCGGAACTTCAACGATATCCAATTTATAAATCTCGCGGAATTCTTCTTCCTCAGTCATAGCAGTACCGGTCATACCGGAAAGCTTATTATACATTCTGAAATAATTCTGGAAAGTAATAGAAGCAAGAGTTTTGGATTCTTTTTGAACTTCCACTCCCTCTTTTGCTTCAATAGCCTGGTGAAGCCCTTCGTTATACCTTCTGCCATACATTATTCTTCCGGTAAATTCATCGACAATCAAAATCTCGCCATCTCTGACAACATAATCAAGATCCCTCGTCATAACTCCGTTTGCTTTTATTGCTTGATTGATATGATGCTGCAAAGTAATGTGTTCGGGGTCGGTTAGGTTTTCTATATTAAAATACTTTTCGGCTTTTTCGATACCGGATTTTGTAAGTGATGCAGTCTTTGCCTTTTCATCAACAACATAGTCATATTCTTCAAATAGCTCTTCGTTATCTTCTTTTGCATCTATCTCTGCAACTTTAAGCATTTTCAAAGTTTTTGCAAACGCATCGGCGACACTATACATTTCTGTTGATTGGTCGCCCTCGCCGGAGATAATAAGTGGGGTTCTTGCTTCATCAATCAAAATCGAGTCTACTTCGTCGACTATTGCAAAGTTATGTCCTCTTTGAACTCTTGCGTTTTTGTTTGTAACCATGTTATCACGCAAATAATCGAACCCAAATTCATTATTCGTACCATAAGTTATATCGGCATTATACGCTTTAACACGCTGAGCTTTGCCGTAATCATTTATTATAAGTCCGACTTCAAGGCCCAAAAAGCGATAAAGCTTACCCATTTGTTCGGAGTCACGCTTTGCCAAATAGTCATTAACCGTTACCACGTGCACACCTTTACCCGTAAGTGCATTTAAGTATGCAGGTAAAGTAGCAACCAAAGTTTTTCCTTCACCGGTCATCATTTCGCTTATTCTGCCCTGATGCAAAACTATACCACCTATTATTTGCACAGGGAAATGCCGCATTCCCAAGACCCTGTCGGAAGCTTCACGGCAAACAGCAAAAGCATCAGGCAAGATATCATCTAAAGTTTCTCCATTTTTTAAACGTTCTTTTAAAACCAATGTTTGTGAAGAAAGCTCCTCATCTGTCATGTTAAGGTACTTCTTTTCAAGCTCCAACACCTTATTACATATAGGTTTTATACGCTTAAGCTCTCTTTTACTGTAGTTACCGAATAATAAATTTAAAAAACTCATAAGACCACCCCTATGGTATAATTTTTCGAAACAAATCACTGTGTAAAAACATTTTAAGTTAATTGTATTTCAAAATCCAAAAAAAATCTACCTTTATTTGATTATACAAAACTTAAAAGTGAAAATACATATCAATCCTTGTTATGAAAAGGGTTTGATTAAATATATCACAATATTTGAAAAAAATCTATTATTTTTTAAAAAATTTAATAATTTTGTTGATATTTTTTATAAAATGTATTACTGTATTTAACATAGCTTTTATGCCCAGAAGATATATTTTAGATATTATAAATTTTCAAAAGGACGGTAATAAAATGAATGACAATATAAATAAAACAGAATTCGACAAAGTTTTTAAACTTATGAAAGAATCCTTCCCGGAAAGCGAATATCAAACTTACGAAAAGCAACAAAAATTATTAAATACGAAAGAATATAAAATTCTTACAAAATATGATGAAAACAAAAATTTAATTGCTTTTATGGCACTTTGGGATTTCCCTGAATTAGTGTTTATCGAACACCTGGCAGTAAGCCCGCTTTGCAGAGGCACTAAATTTATGAAAGAAGTAATGGAAAAATATAACAAACAAATAATTTTGGAAATCGAACCCCCAAAAAACGATATGGCAATTAAAAGGTGCCGTTTTTATGAACGGCTCGGATTTAACATATGTAATTTTGAATATTATCAAAAACCCTTGCGAGAAAATCAGCCCAAGCTCCGATTAAACCTTATGAGCTATCCCGAACCTTTGGATAAAAACCGCTTTGAATACGTAAAAGATTTCTTATATCGCAACGTTTATAAATACGTTTAAAACTCAGACTTGATACTGCGTAAAAATAAATCGGAAATTGCTTTTTCAGGTAAAACTTTACCTGAAACGGCATTGTGCACGGCTTCCGATATAGGCAAATCTACTCCATATTTTTTGCTTAAATTCACAAGCGCACCGGAAGTTGCCACTCCTTCGGCAAGCTTATCGTAAGCTCCATGCGTTACCAAAGATTCGCCAAATTTTCTGTTGTTGCTGTGCGGCGAAAAAAGAGTTGCTTCGTAATCGCCCAAATGAGCAAGACCATAAGCTGAAAATTCGTTTCCTCCCATGGCTTTTATGAGCCTTGAAATTTCCCTCGTGCCCCTGGCCATAAGAGCACCCTTTAAGGATTGGTAATTCATTCCGTCCAAAACTCCCGCGGCTATTCCCATAACGTTTTTTGCAGCAGCGCCTATTTCGTTTCCAATCATATCGTTTCCGTAATAAAACCTTATAAGCGGACTTGAAAATTTTTCGACCAAAAAATTCTTAACTTGGATATAATCGGAATCTATAACCATGCAATTTGGAATTCCCGAAGCATATTCTTGAACATGCCCGGGGCCTACCCAAATTGCGGCTTTTGTTTTTTCGCCCAAACACTCTTTTAAAACTTCGGAAAGTCGTTTACCCGTGTTTTCCTCAATACCTTTCATGCACAAAACAAAAATTTTTTCACTTATATCAACATTTTCCGATTTTATAAGAATAGCTAAATCTCTAAGCGCTTGAGCACTTATGGATATAACCACAACATCTGAATGATCAAGCGTTTCAGGAAGGCTATCGGTAACAACGATGCTTTGATTAAAATTTAAAAACGAGTTTTTACGTAAAATTTTAATTTCCTGCATGTGAGCCGAACCGGGTCTACCCCAAAGCATTACATTGTGTCCTATTTTATCTAAGTACCATCCAATAAAAGAACCCCATCTTCCGCAACCCAAAACAGATATGTTCAATTTTTACATCCCCCGATCGTAGCTAAAACAATTAAGTTAATTATAGTTAATAAAACAAAGCCATGCAACAAAAACTATGCCATCGATTTACAACAAAAATTTTAGTGCATAAATAAATGTACATTTGATATATTTTTTGTTTTATAAAACATTTGAATTTATATAATCAAGAAAAGATTTTAATTATATCAAATAATTTGTTGATTTAGAGTCGAATTAATTTTACAATATATATTATCTATTTAGTTTTTAATGGTGTAGACTACCAAAATATTTCAGCAATCGACAAGTTCGTAGCTTTAGTAATTTGTTGAAAAACATTCGATTACGTGATATAATGTAGTTTACCGCAAAATATTTGCCAGACTGCAAGCAAACCGATCATAGTACGCAAGTACAATAAAAAAGCAGACACAATGGAGGATTTATTTATGAGTTTTGAATTCGACAACAACACAGAAGATACTGTACAAATCAAAGTAATCGGTGTTGGTGGCGGCGGCGGAAATGCCGTAAACAGAATGGTCGACTCAGGGGTAAAATGCGTAGATTTTATATGTGTTAATACAGACAGACAAGCTTTAATGAGATCAAAAGCAACCAATAAAATTCAAATCGGTGAAAAAATAACCAGAGGTAAAGGCGCAGGTTCAAAGCCGGAAATCGGTCAACGTGCCGCAGAAGAAAGCAGAGACGAAATTATAGCGGCTCTTAAAGGCGCAGACATGGGAT
>CAJLZR010000002.1 GCA_905211185.1 uncultured Oscillospiraceae bacterium
TCTGTAAATGCTGCTTTAATATGCATATTCTTGCATCAAATTTTTAATGATAACAAACTTGATGTTTCGTTTGTTCCTTGCAAAGACGGTATTTGCGCCATACTTTCCAAGAATAATCACTTGGCAGTTATTTCGTGCGTTTCGGATAATTCGAAAATTGAAAACATCTCTGACACCATATCGGATTCCTGCACCAAAGATATAGACTACTTAAATTTATATATAGAAAAAAACACAGACGCAAACGCAAAAAAGATACAAGATCTGGTTTATAAATATCCGGTTTCAAATACAGTACTAAATTCAGGCCATTCCATAAAATTTAAAAACAGCAAAAAACACAATATAACTTTCTATAAATCAAATGCAAAAACAACTTTTTGGGGAGATATATCCGTCACGAATTTAAAAATCGGAAACCACACATATATAAAAATAGACACGCCAAACATAAACTTTATAATATTTCCAGACGGCGGTAATGCAGAAAAGCTACCTGAAAATTGGAAATCATGTAAAATTTTAGTTGCAAACGGTTTGCCTATTAACTATTCGTGCATAAATTTTGAAAGAGCCATTATATCATCAAACTCAAAGGATTCTTCGGCAAATATCACAAAGCTACTAAAAAATGGAAAAACCGCTTTTTCGCTTTATGATCAAGGTGAAATACACATAAAAGCAAATCAAAAAGGAAACTATAAACTAAGGAGGTTTGCCTAAAATGGCAGAACTAAATTACAAGGAGCTCAAAAAAAGCATCTCTGAAAACACACTCAGTCACGTCTACTTTTTACAAGGGGAGCCCTACCTTGTGAAATATTTTGAAAATCTTTTAAAAAAGCAAATTTTAGGAAACAAACACAGCGATTTTGATATCGTTTCTTTTAATAGCGAAAACTTAAATTTAGATAAACTTTCCGTAGCGCTTGAAACCTTTCCCATAGGAGCCCCAAAAAAATGTGTGGTTATTAAAAATCTTCCACTTACTTCTTGGAATACCGAAGATATTAATAAATTTGTGGATATTATTTCCGATATTCCCGAATTTTCATATCTGATAATATCACAGTACGAAAGTTTATCATCGGCAAAAAATTTTTCAAAAATCAAAAAATTCATTATACAAAATGGTGTTTTTTCGAATTTTTCAAAAACCGATATACCTATCGAAAAGCAACTGGTACTTTGGGCAAAAAAAGAGTTTGGCAAAATATTATCAAACGAAGATGCGGCATATATCAAAAAAATGTGTCCCGAGCACAGCATAGGAGCGCTTAAAAACGAACTTAAAAAAATATGCGAATTCGAACATTCCGAAAACATTACAAAAGAATCACTCGAAATTTTGGTTTCCTCGAAACTTAAAACAAACATATTCAGTTTACCAAAAGCAATACTCGAAAAAAATTCGGAAAAAGCTTTTAAGATACTTGAAGATTTATTGGGTCAAAAAGAAGAACCCATAGCAATACTTACGATCATAGCAAATGAATACATTGACCTACATAGAGTAAAATGCTTTTTAGATAGCGGCAGAAACCCTTCCGAACTTACAAAAATTTACGACTACAAAGGTAAAGAGTTTAGGCTCAAAAATGCAGAAAAGAAATGCAGATATATGAGCACTGACGATATTAAAGCATCACTTAGTTATATATTGGAAGCAGATACCAAACTAAAAACCACGTCGTTAAACCCCAGTTTAGTACTTTCCGAGCTAATAACAAAACTTATTTTAAAAAATAATAATTAATTTAAAATTTTTTATTTGATTTAACGCTTTATACATGGTAGACTATCTAAGTGATTTTATGGAGGGATGTATTTTGGAAAGTTTAAGTTTAATTTTAGACAACATAAGCACGAATATATACGTTTATGTTACCATGTGGGTGCTCGGATTTTGCGGTTTATATTTTTCGTTTAAATTAAAATTCGCGCAAGTCTGGCTCTTACCGGATTCAGTCAAATATTTGAAGGAAAAATCCCATAAAGGCAGTGTTTCATCGTTTCAAGCTATCATGACGTGCACAGCTTCAAAGGTCGGAACAGCGAATATAGCAGGAGTTGCCACGGCAGTTGTTGTCGGAGGACCCGGCGCAATATTTTGGATGTGGCTTATGGCGCTTATCGGCTCGGCTTCTTCCATCGTTGAAGCAACGCTTGCTCAAATGTATAAGGTAAAAGAAAAAAATAGCGGTTTATTTATCGGCGGACCTGCTTACTACATAAGAGATGCCCTTGGCAAAAAGAAACTCGGCATTTTGTTTGCTTCACTGCTTACATTTTGTTACATGCTTGCTTTTAATATGTTGCAAGCTAATAATATGTCCACAGCATTTGAATATTTCATACCAAATTACCGCTCCGGCATATGGCCTTGGGTAATTGGTATAGTATTTTCAGGATTGGTGGCGTGCGTGGTTTTTGGAGGAATATATAGAATAAGTTTTGTATCTTCCTACTTAGTTCCAACAATGGCATCTGTTTACTTACTGGTTGGACTTTACATAATAATTACGAACATAACGGAAATGCCCAGAATATTGGGAATAATATTTAAAGATGCTTTTGATTTCCAATCCATAACCGGAGGATTTGCCGGAAGTGTGGTACTTTTGGGAATAAAAAGAGGATTGCTTTCAAACGAAGCCGGTATGGGAAGTGCGCCGAACTCAGCGGCAACGGCGGACACTTCACACCCTGCGAAGCAAGGCGTTATGCAAATACTATCGGTTGGAATAGATACTATTTTAATATGTTCAACCTCTGCGTTTATAATTTTACTCTCTAAAACTCCTATGGACCCAAAAATGGAAGGAATACCGCTGATGCAGGCAGCTATAAGCTCACAGGTTGGCGTTTGGGGAAGATACTTTGTTACTGTTTCTATCATATGTTTTGCTTTTTCGGCTGTTATCGGAAACTTTGGAATTTCCGAGCCAAATGTACTATTTATAAAGGATAGCAAAAAAGTTTTAAATACTTTGAAAGTTATATGTATACTGGGCGTTTGCGGCGTCTGCATACTCGACCCAAAAGTTGTTTGGAATTTGGCAGACATCGCAATGGCACTGCTTGCCGTGGTAAACTTAGTTTCTATCACAATGCTTAGCAAAAAATTTTCCCTTTGCTTCAGCGACTATCTAAAACAAAGAAAATCCAAAGAAGAACTTACATTTAATGCGCCCAAGTGCGGCATAACAGATACAACCTTATGGAAATAAAATAGTGAAAGCATAACACACCCCTCTCGCCTTGGCCGAGGGGTGTTTATTTAATAGATAAAACAGATTAGAACCCTATTTTTCACCAGCCGTCCTTGAAAATGGCAATACACCATATAAATATTTACAACTTCACTTATATAACAGTGCATTGTTATTTCCCAACTTCATGTAACGTACTGCTTTTTTGGTTCAGTATATTATGTTTCTACTTATTACACAGACATACCACTAACACACACAATTACAGCATATTTTTTTGCATAAAAAATTGAGGCATTAAAGCCTCAACCTTAAAATTAAAATATATCGCTTTTTATAAAATTTTAAATATAAAGACGAATTATAACGCTTCCACTTGCTCGTTTAAATAACGTTTTACCAACTTATGCACTCCAAAAAGATGTAAAGTTTTTATACCAACCGGAATTTCCGGGCTCTCTATTAATATTTGATTTTCGCGCGGACCAACCCTGCTTAGCGTAACCCTTACGTTAAAATCATAAGGCGGTTCGGATAAGTCATCTGTACATTTAAATATATTTCTTCCAGTTGTAGGTACATGCTCGTTATATTTAAAAACGATATTTTTAACCTTCAAGTCTCTAGTGAGCCACACGTCAAGCCCCAAAAGGCCCTCCTCAAATAATCTCGCCGCCATTTCCTTCGTGTTTTAAGGACAAATATTTCCATGACCATCCGAATACTGCCTTTCAGGCTTGTACCTTTCAAAACCTTCCACTATAAAAAATTAATCATAAATAATCCCTTCCAAAAAATTTCTTAAGCCTCACATCAACGGCTCAACCATATTATATATAATTGTCAATATAATTTATAAAATTATGATCAGTATATTATATAATTACAATTTATGTTTTATAGTTAGCAAAAAGCAACCACCTCCTAAGTGGTTTACATTTCATATCAAAAGAAGTTTTTACATCTCTCTTGCATTGCGTAACCCACCAACAAGCCAACACTACCGCCACATAAATTTCAAATAAAATATAAATAACTTTATTCAAAAAAGATAAAGCTATCTGCTTTCAAGGTCGAGCTAAACTTAAATTAAGTGTTTTTTACCTTCAAGCAGTCTTCTCTTATTTTCAAAATATCCATACGATATATTTATTTACCGTGTTCTTCCTCTCACCTAAATTTGCAGGTGCCATACTAAACACCTAATACTATAAATATTTACTATTTTATAACTTTCTATGTTCCAAAAATGCAGAAAGGATTAGATTTCCGGCAGTCTTTTCGTGTTTTGAGTCAGCACTACCGAGCGATTTACTGATCTTAACCCATTTATCCGATCCGCCGTTTCTACCTCCGGCAATGTATCTAAGCTCGTCATCCGGTATCTCATCATCACCGTACTCCAGGCTATTAATAACCGACGAGATTTCCTCATCAAATTCTTCCTCGCTGTAATCAAGCCCTGCATCTTTACAGTACTGATAAATCTCATCTATCTCGTCCATAGTGGCAAACTCCTTGGCCATCTCATCATTTTGTGCAATCTCTTCTACAACACTATTAAGTGAACGCGTCATAAAATTACCTCCCTAAAACATTCATATACTTGTTTTGTAAATAATACACTAACAAACGTTTTACGTCAATCTTTTTATAATAATTTCTAATAATTTTTGTGCGCTGTTATATGTTTCTTATACGTGGTATAATTGAGAGGCGAGGTGAATATATGATAATACTTGGAATAGATCCCGGATATGCTATTGTGGGATACGGGGTAATAGAATTTAAAAACGGAATTTTTAGCCCCATAAATTATGGCGCTATACTTACAAAAGCAAATGATAATTTTTGCAATCGTCTTAAAATAATACATAGCGAAATATCGGAAATTATAAAAAAATATGCGCCAAACGCAAGCGCAGTGGAAAAGCTTTATTTTCAAAACAATCATAAAACCGCAATAGACGTGGCTCAGGCAAGGGGCGTTACCATACTTGCTCTAAAACAAAATGACATACCAATATTTGAATATACTCCGCTCCAAGTAAAAACAACGATAACAGGCTACGGAAAGGCGCAAAAAAAACAGGTAATGCTTGCAACGCAGCGGCTGCTAAAATTAAAAGAAATTCCAAAACCCGATGACGCTGCAGACGCTTTGGCAATTGCTGTTTGCCATGCAAATTCTCTGGGATTTCAAAATATAAATTCTTATATTCAAAAGATAACCGGATAGAATATATAAATATAGTACATATAGTTTTAAGGAGACATCATGATTTACAGTCTTAAAGGGGTTCTGATTGCAAGCGAAAGCAATTATATAGTGGTAGAATGTATGGGAGTTGGATATAAGTGCCTGACCTCCTACAATACCCAAAATCGCTTTTTTAATAAATTAAATAAAGAGGTTTTTGTGTATACTCATTTAAATATAAGGCAAGATGCGGTCGATTTATTTGGCTTTGAAAGCTCACAAGAACTTGCATGCTTTAAACTTTTAACGTCAGTTTCGGGTGTAGGCCCCAAAGCGGCACTTTCTGTTCTTTCGCAGTTTACCCCCGAGAAAATATCCATGATTATTTCAGCAAGTGACAGCAAAAGCCTAACAAGCGTCCCCGGCATAGGAGCAAAAACTGCACAAAGAATAGTTTTGGAATTAAAAGATAAATTAAATAATAAATTTTATAAAAGCTCTTTTTCACCTTCGGAAACCACCGTATCACCGGATAACATAAAAATTACGGAAGCGATGAATGCTCTTGGTGTGCTTGGATATTCAGGAGCAGACGTTTTACCGATTCTTTCGGAAATGGATGCAGATATGCGAGTTGAAGAAATGATACAAAAAACATTAAAAACTTTGGGTAAAAAGTAAAAAAGGAAGTGATTTAAGTGATTTTGGAGCAAGACGAAAGATTAATTGAGCCAAGCGAAATTTCAGAAGATAATGATAATCCGCTAAGACCGCAAACGTTAGATGAATATATAGGGCAAGAAAAAGTAAAAGAAAATTTAAAGATATTTATAGATGCTGCAAAAATACGTAAAGAACCCCTCGACCACGTTCTTCTTTACGGTCCTCCGGGTCTTGGTAAAACCACACTTTCCATGATAATTGCCAAAGAACTCGGAGTGAATATAAGAATAACTTCCGGCCCAGCGATAGAAAAACCGGGAGATTTAGCAGCGCTCCTTTCGAACCTTTCGGAAGGTGATGTGCTTTTCATAGACGAAATTCACAGGCTTTCTCGTAACGTTGAAGAAATTTTATATCCCGCCATGGAGGATTTCGCAATAGATATCGTAACAGGAAAAGGGCAGATGGCAACTTCTTACCATTTACCCTTGCCAAAATTCACATTAATCGGTGCAACCACAAGAGCGGGGCAATTAACCGCTCCTCTGCGCGATAGATTTGGGGTACTTTTAAGGCTCGAAATGTATACCCCAAAAGAACTTGCAAAAATCGTAAAACGAAGCGCATCTATTTTAAAATCAGATATCACGGATGATGGCGCTTTGGAAATAGCTTCTCGCTCGAGGGGCACTCCACGAATTGCAAATAGGCTCCTTAAACGCGTCAGAGATTTTGCGCAAGTAAATGGCTCAAATATAAATTGTGAGATAGCGAAAGAAGCTCTCAAAAAATTAGATATTGATAAACTTGGTTTAGATGCAAACGATAGACGTTTGCTTGAAACCATGATAAAATATTATGGTGGCGGTCCGGTAGGCCTTGAAACTTTGGCGGCCGCAATCGGCGAAGAATCCGTAACTATCGAAGATGTATATGAACCATTTTTGATACAAATAGGTTTTTTAAGCAGGACTCCGCGCGGAAGATGCGTAACCCCTCTTGCCTATAATCATTTGGGTATACCTATCCCTGCGCAAAATGATTCTGCGGTAAATACTGCTCAACTAACTTTTGAATAAATAAACAGCAAGAGAAAGGTGCAATATAAATGGGAAACTTTTTTGGAACAGATGGCGTAAGAGGAATCGCAAATCAAGAGCTTTCTTGCGAACTTGCCATAAAAATAGGTAAAGCTGCCGCACAGGTGTTAACCGGAAACTGCGGACATCAGGCAAAAATATTAATAGGTAAAGATACAAGACTTTCTTCTGATATGCTTGAATCTGCCCTTTTATCAGGCATTTGTTCGGTTGGAGCCGTGGGTATTTCTATTGGAGTCGTGCCAACCCCGGCAGTTGCATATCTAGTCAAAAAATATAAAGCTGATGCGGGAATTATGATTTCTGCTTCACACAATTCGTTTGAATTTAACGGAATAAAACTTTTTGATAAAAATGGTTATAAGCTACCGGATAATATAGAAAATCAAATTGAAGAATTAATACTACACCCCGAAAAAATCAAATTACCGGAAGATTTCTCCAAAATAGGCAAAATCGTTAAAAATGAAAATGCGAAAGATGATTATATCGAATATATTGCATCTACCTCAAAACAAATAGATAAAAACCTAAAAATAGCTATTGATTGCTCAAACGGTTCGGCTTCCGCAACGGCCGAAAAGCTATTTAAAAAACTGAATTTAAATCCAAGCATTCTATTTAGTAACCCGGACGGAATAAATATTAACGATAATTGCGGTTCAACGGCGCTCGAAAATTTAGTAAAATACGTAAAAGAAAACAAATGTGATTTGGGAATAGCTTTTGATGGAGACGCCGACCGCTGTTTAATGGTTGATGATTTAGGAAATATAATAGATGGCGATGCCATAATTGCGATATGCGCCCAAAGCATGAAGTCTGAAGGCAAATTAAAAAATAATGCTTTGGTCGGGACTATAATGTCAAATTTAGGGCTCAAAAAGTTTTGCAAACAAAATGACATTAATTTTTTAGAAACCAAAGTTGGAGACCGCTATGTTTTAGAACGTATGAAGCAAGAAGGATACATTATAGGCGGCGAACAATCAGGGCACGTTATATTTCTTGATTACTCAACCACCGGAGACGGCGAGCTTACGTGCAGTTTCTAAATGTTCTTTCAAAGAGCCACAAAAGAGCTTCCGAACTTAACAGCTTAGTTAAAAAGTACCCGCAAAAATCCACAACCGTCAACATACAAAGAAGCCAAAAGGGGCTTTTATTAAAAAATGACGTAATAATGAATTTTATAAACAACAAAAACAAAGAGCTCGGAAGCTCCGGAAGATTAGTAATAAGAGAATCAGGTACAGAACCGAAAATAAGAATAATGGCAGAACTCGGCGATGAAAGCAAACTCGAGCAGCTATTAAACGAAGCCAAAAAGGTAATTTCTGAGAATATATAAAAGGCTTTTATGATATCTAAGTAACCACATACTGAAAGGATTTTAAAAAACTAATTTAACATGAGATATACTTCTGATTGGAAAGAATACACTCTTTTAGATGCTTCTTGCGGAGAGCGCCTTGAAAAATGGGGAAATCAAATATTAATACGCCCGGACCCACAAATAATATGGAAAACTAAAAAAGAAAATCCAAAATGGAATGAAAGCGATGCAATTTATCACCGCTCAAACAAAGGCGGCGGGTACTGGGAAAAAATAAATAAGAACATACCTGATTCTTGGACAATATCCTACGGCGATTTAAAGTTCGGAATTAAAATGATGAACTTTAAACACACTGGAGTCTTTCCGGAACAAGCGGTAAATTGGGATCTATTTAAAAGAATCATATCTTCCCAAAAACAAAAAATGAACATTTTAAACTTATTTGCATATACAGGCGGAGCAACGCTTGCGTGCGCAAGTGCGGGAGCGAAAGTTTGCCACGTTGACGCTTCAAAAGGTATGGTTTCTTGGGCGCGTGAAAATGCTAAACTTTCAAAGCTCGACTACACACCCATACGCTGGATAGTAGATGACTGCGAAAAATTTGTTACAAGAGAAATAAAACGCCAAAGTAAATATGAGGGTATTATAATGGACCCTCCATCGTACGGCCGAGGACCTAAAGGTGAAATATGGAAAATTGAAGATAACATATTTGATTTTATTATTCTTTGCGAGTCCGCTCTTTCGGATAATGCACAATTTTTCGTGATAAATTCATACTCCACGGGACTCTCCCCATCGGTTATGGAATATTTGCTTGCAACAATTTTAAAGAAAAAACGTGGCGGATTTGTGTATTCGGATGAAATTGGAATACCTGCCAAACACTCAGGCCTTGTTATTCCCTCAGGCGCCACTGCCATTTGGAGCAAAGAAAAATTATTTTAAGAAGGTGAACAAAAAATAAATAAAATAATAGAATTTAAAAACGTATCATATGAATACTTTGATAAGTGGAACAACACAAAAATAACCGCTCTTAAAAATATAAATCTTAATATAAATAAAGGCGAATTTATAACTTTAATGGGCCCAAACGGCTCCGGTAAAAGCACTCTTGCAAAACATATTAACGGTCTTTTGACGCCAACAACAGGCGATATTTACATAAACAAAATTAACACCAAAGATGAGCGCTATTCCACTGAGCTTAAAAAAATGGTTGGAATGGTGTTTCAAAATCCGGATAATCAAATGGTTGCTTCAACTGTTGAAGAAGAAATCGCTTTCGGACTGGGAAATTTATGTTTTGCCCCTGAACAAATGCATAAAATAATAAAAGAAACTTTAAAAAAAGTAGGAATGGAAGGGTTCGAAGAAAAGCCTGTATATTCCCTTTCCGGTGGGCAAAAGCAGCGTTTGGCAATCGCCGCCGTTATTGCAATGAACCCCGAAATTATCGTTTTAGATGAGCCAACTTCCATGCTTGACCCCGAAGGGAAAAAAGAGGTACTTAATCTATTAAAAGAATTAAATAAACTCCAAAATATAACCATAATTCTTATAACTCACTATATAGAAGAAGCTCTTACATCGGATAAAATTATCATAATAGAAAATAATCAAATATCAAATTTTGCAAACCCAAAAGATATTTTTTCAGATTATGAAAATATAAAAACAAATAAATTTATACCTTTAGATACAACAGACATATTATTTTTTCTTAAATCAAAAGGTTATGACGTTTCGCTCAAAGCTTTTGAGCCCCAATCTTGCGCAAACGAGATAATAAAGTTAGTAAATTATGATCAACTAAATTAGGAAAATTGCTATGCTTAATACCAATAATCTTTGTTATGAATATGATAAAACCTTAAAAGGCTCCAAAAAAGCCATCGATAACATAAATTTATCGTTAAACCAAGGCGATATACTTGGAATAATCGGAAAAACAGGTTCGGGAAAATCGACTTTGGCGCAGCTTTTATGCGGCCTTTTCCCCCCTACTTCAGGCAAAATATTTTTAAATGGAGTTGATATACAAAAATATTCCAAACCAATATGTTTTGAAATAGGGCTTGTGTTACAATATCCGGAAAATCAATTGTTTTGTAAAACCGTTTTTGATGATATTGCGTTCGGAGCAAGAAATAAAGGAATAAAAGAAGAAAATATTAAAAAATGTGTAAGCGATGCCGCCGGCTTTACGGGATTAGATTTAAAATTGCTTCATAGATCCCCCTTGGAACTCTCCGGCGGAGAAAAAAGAAAGTGTGCAATATCAGGAATAATAGCAATGAGTCCCAGTGTTTTAATACTCGATGAGCCCACATCAGCTCTTGACCCCAAAAGCCGCATGGAGCTACTTTTGAACCTTAAAAAATATCATCAAAGTCAAAATACGACGATAATTATTATATCTCATGTAATGGAAGAAATTGCTTTTTTGTGCAATAAAGTTTTGGTTATCGATAATGGCAGACAAGAACTTTTTGGAAACACACACGAAGTTTTTGGAAATTACGAAAAACTAAAGGGGTTGGGGCTCGACGCCCCTTTAACGCAAAAAGTAATTTACCAGATAAATAAAGCATATGGCGTTTTGAATAAAAACATAATAACGCCCGAAAAAGCAAAAGGCGAGATTCTTAATTTTATTTCTCGCAGTTCTAATTCTAAAAATTAAAATATAAAACAAAAGGATGTGAACAAAAATTGGTAAAGAACGTACCGCTAGGCAAATACACTCCCGGAAACTCGTTCATACATAAACTTGACCCACGAATAAAAATAATTGCCTCTATTATGATATTCTTTATCATATTTTTTTCTTATACATACCTTTCTGTTTTTTTAATTTTATCATACGTAATGTTTTTAGCCTACAAATCGGGAATTTCTTTTAAGAAATACTTACGCTCCACCAAAAGTATACTTATCGTAGTTGTGTTTACCGCATGTTTAAATCTATTTTTTGAATTGGAAACCTCTTTTATATCAACAGGCCATTTTTTGGTAAGACCAATTATAATAAAAAATAGCTTATTAATTTTTTTTCGCTTGTTTATAATGGTTAATATAAGCGCAGTTCTTATGTTTACAACATCTTCTCAGAATTTTGCATTTGCTCTTGAAAGCATACTATCTCCCCTTAGATATCTAAAAATAAATCCTCATGAAATATCTCTTACGATATCCATCGCCCTTAAATTTATACCCATTTTATTTGATGAAACAAATAAAATAATGGTGGCGCAAAAAGCACGAGGGGTAAACTTTAAAAATAAAAATATATTTAAACAAATTAAGGCTTATTCATCTGTTTTTATCCCTATTCTTGTATCTGCTTTCAAAAAATCCGAAGATTTGGCAATTTCCATGGATTGCCGATGCTATGACAGCTCAAAAAAAAGAACCAAACTTAAAACTTTAAAAATAAAAAAATATGATATTATATTTTTAGTACTTTCCGTAATCTTCTTTGCAGGGGTAATCTTATGCAACAATCTGATAAATTTTTAAATAACAAAAAAGCACTTGCCAGAAATATAATGGTCACAATATCCTATGACGGCAGCGCTTACCATGGCTGGCAAATTCAAAAAAATGCATTGACAATTCAAGAAATTTTTCAAAACGCACTTTTTAAAATAATAAAACAAAAAACGGATATTAAAGGTTGCAGCCGCACGGACACGGGCGTACATGCAAGCATGTATGTTATAAATTTTAAAACCACTTGCAAAATAGAATGTAAAAACCTAATTTTAGCACTAAATAAATTTTTGCCAAATGATATTGCTGCCATAGACTGCAAAGAAGCAGATAGTGAATTTCACGCAAGATATTCTTGCAAATCTAAAGAGTACGTATATAAAATCTGGCACAGCAGAATAAAAAATCCATTTTTAAAAAATAAAGCATTTCACTATTGGTACCCTCTGGATATTAAAAAATTAAATGAAGCCGCAAAATGTTTTTTGGGCTCACATGATTTTACCTCTTTTTCAACCTTGGACAAGCGTGAGCCCAAAAATATGGTAAGAACAATAGAGAGTTTTGAAGTATATAAATCTCCAGATGATGAAAACGTTGTTGAATTCAAAGTAAAGGCGAACGGCTTTTTATATAATATGGTCAGGATAATGGTAGGAACTCTTTTACGTGTGGCTCAAGGAAAATTCAAAAAAGAAGATATTCCAAAAATAATTGATTCAAAAAATCGCTCTAAAGCGGGCCCTACCGCACCTGCAGAAGGACTATATTTAAACAAAGTATTTTATTAAAAGTGGGTGACTAAAGCTTTTTGCTGAAAAATATGAACATAAGAAAACATATATATAAAATTAAAAAATATTTTCATTTTCTTTCTTTTCCTTACAGGAAGTTAAAGAGCTTAAAAAATAAAAACGAAAAAAATCAAAAATTATTTAGAGATATAAAAAACATATCAATTGTTTTACTTTGCAATTTCTTGTTTATTATCGTTTGGGTAAATAGGGCTAAATTCTACCCTGATAACATCATGCTTTACATAAAAAGTGTTTTTAACCCGGGAATATGTAACTGCAGATTTCCATACAGTACAGATGGCAACACAATATCAGCCGAAAATTTCCAGCTTTGTGAAAATAATATCGTTGCACTTGGCAACACAAGTTTTGATATAATGTCCAAAAATGGCAAAATACTAAAATCAGAAAAACATAGTTTCAGCAATCCTTGCCTTAAATCAAGCGGCCTGCGTGAAATAATATATGACCGCGGCGGAACAAATTTTAAAATTGAAAGTTCATCTGATACCATTTTTGAAGGTTCTGCCGATAAAAATATAATATCCTGCGACATCTCCGAAAACGGAGTGTTTGCGGTTGCCAAACAATCAATTAGCCATTTAGCCGAAATGATCGTTTATAACAAAAACGGAAAAGAAAAATACAAATACTGTTTTTCAGACTACTATATATCCGATATTACCCTCAATTCTTTTGGAACAGAAAGTGCCGCTTGCGGAATTTGCAGCAACAACGGAAACATTAATTCCAACGTTTATATAATTAATTTTAACTCTGAAACTCCAAAACACCAGTTTTTACTCGAAGATAACATGGTAATGAAGGTGGAGTACCTATCTAACGGAAATATAGTTGCAATCGGGGATAAATATACTGCGTTTTTAAACACAAACTCAAATACTACCATCAAATTTGATTATGAAAACAAACTTCTTAAATTTTACAGTATTTATCCGCAAGACAGCTTATGCCTTTGCTTATCTTCTTCCGTAAACGAAACCGGTGAAGATGAAATTATAGCGCTTGATAATTACGGCAAAGAACTTTGCAAAATAAAAACCACCGAAAGCTTTTCGGGTATTTCTAAACATAAAAATAGAATTATAGGAATTACCAAAGATAAGATAATGTCCTATAACTCTTATGGAAACTATGAAGGATATTTAGATTTTCCAAACAACGCAAAAAAGATAATCCTTGCTTCACACTCAAATGCGTTCACGCTGGAAAACGGAACAATAAACAAAGTAAAAATCAAAAACCTAAAAAGAGATTAGCATATAACAGTTGCTCCGTTTTTCCTCGCTAATTCCGATATGCTCTTATGGCAGGTAAAAAGAATTACCTGTCTTTCTTTTTGAGAATTTGCATATTCATCAAAAAATTTTATTACCCTTTCCAAACGTTTATCATCATATTGAATAAACGCATCATCAAGAATGAGCGGCACATAATTATCGGAAGAAATAAACTCAGATATTGCTATCCTAAGCGCCAAATATGCCTGATCTATGGTGCCGCTGCTAAAATTTTCGCAATCATAAAAACCGGAATTTTTATTAACTACTATACCATAATCTTTTCCTATATGTATCTTATGGTATGCGCCGTCAGTTAATAAACCAAATATTTCCGAAGCTCTTAAATCAAGCTTTGGATTAAAATCACGCCTCAGCTCGTCCGCAGCTTCCTCCATGGTTTTGAGAGCAATTTGCAAACCTTCATGATAGTTTTCTGCACTTGCAAGCTCATCTTTTTGTATAGATAACTTTTTTTCTAAATTTTCGATGTTTTCGTCAGGCGTCTTTATGCTCTTTTGTGTTTCTATATACTTTTCTTCCAAATCAAGATTTTTTAAATAACTGCACCTTTCCTCAATTTGTTTAATCTCTTCTTCTGTATATTCCGCATTATTATCACAGCGCTCCAATTCTTTTCGGCAACCCTTAAGAAAATCCAAATCAGCATTTCTAAAACCGAGCACAGCAAGCTTAACGCTTATCTGCTCATCAAGAGATTGAATTTTTTCAGATAAATTCAGCACTCTGTTCATAATGCTCAGTGCATCTTCTAAGTTTGAAACCTTATTATATAGCGAAACTTTTTTTATAAACTTAAGTTCATTAGCTTTAAATTCTTTGAGGAAAGCATCGTAAGATTTTTTTATCTTATTTATGCTTTGATTTTTGGCATACAGCTCATAAAAGCCCTGCATAGACTTGCACTCTTTGGAAATCATCATATCATTTATAGCTTTTTCTTTTCTATAAATTTTTTGCTCCAATTCCTTTATGGAGTTTTCCAAAATATTCTTTAAATTTTTTCTAAGATTGCTAAGGTTTTCAGACTTTGCCAAAATATCAAAATCAATATTTTTTATTTTTGCATCATAAGATTCGCTATAATTTTCGTAGGCATCTTTTAACTGCTCGTTTAATTCGGAAATATCATCGTTTCTTCTTTTTGATGACACAATACCCCAAATACCGCCGGTAATGAATATTGGAAAATAAATATATAGCGGAATATATACTCGCATCACAAAAGAAAGTACCAATAGCAAAATGAAAACTGCTATATTTAAACTTTGAAGCAATACCCCCGTATTATTCTTTTTTTCTAAATTTCTTATTTCTTTCTTGGTTTTTTCCTTTTGTATTCCAACACCTTCCGCCGCTTCTGTTGCCTTTTTATCGGTTTCTGCTTTAAAGTTTCTTAAGTCTTCAATGCTTTTATCCGTCTTTTCGCATTCTTTAAAACTGTTTATTAAGTTATTATATTCGCTGGGTTTTAGAATTTCTTTAACTGCAAAATCATTGCTTAAAAAATATTTTTTCGGATTTAAAATAACCTCTTTAAGAACGCCGTTCATTCTTTTAAGATTTGTTTCCGCTTCTTTTTTGCTTTTTAGTTCGCAGTTAAACCCATTCATTTCTTTTTCGGAAATAACAGGTTCTTTTTTATCGACCGAGTTTAAAACATTTTCAAGCTCTTTTAATTTGGAAGCCCCCGATTTAACAACTTGATACCCTTCATTAAGACCATTTACATAATCATAAATCTTTCCGCAAGGTATGCCAAGCTCATCAACAAGCTTTTGCTTATTTTCAATCAAACAAACCGTTTCATCAATTTGCTCAAGCTTTTTTGAGTTGGAAACACTTTCAATTATCTCGCAAAGATGATTTTTTTCTTTCCTTAAAGCTTGAATTTTTAAAAGTTCTTCAGAAAACTTTTTATTTGCTTCTTCTGTTTCCTTACAGCAATATATCTTTTTATTTATATCGTTTATTTTAGCCTGTGTCTCGCGTATTATCCCACCACTACCTTTAGAGGGCCTAAGCGCTTTTATGGCATCGGAAATTTTTTTCATTACATCGCTTTTGGAAACATCTTCCTCGCCCGTATCGGATAAATTAGAGATTATTTTATCCGCTAAGCTATCTTTTGAACTTTTATCGTTTTGAAAATCATCTCTTCCTAAGCTACCTATATAACTGCTGCGTTCGAAACTTTTTATATCTATTCCGAATAATCTTTCGCCCACTTCTTCCTTTTTGCCCAGTTCCACATTTTCCCCTGTGGAAAGATTTCTAAAAACAACAACATCCTTTGAAGGCGATTCGGGACTAATATCTTTTTGAACTTTATAAAGATCCCCATTGTGCAAAAACTCAATGGACCCACGCATACCCGCACCCGACCAAGGCGTGCACCTTTGCCTAAATTGCTTATCTTTTGCGGTAACGCCTCGTCCGTTTCCTATACGGCTATAAAACATCATTTTTAAAAATCTCATTAAAGTAGACTTTCCAAACTCATTTGGACCATATATAACCTGAAGTCCTTTCTCGAGGTTCATATCAAACTTTTCTAATTTACCAAATCCCGAAATTTCAATGTTTTTAATTATCAATTATATTTCACATCTCTTTCAAATGCTTTTAAACCTAATTTTAGCGCCAATTTATTCGCATTTTTTTCCTCATCGGTAATTGAAGATTCTATTTTAGTTAGCATCTTTTTGATAAATATACTTTTAAAATCATTTCTAAATTTAAGTTTTTCGGTATCTATCTCGGTTTCTGTTTGATCAATAAGCTTTACAAAAAATATTTTATCATTAATTTGAGCTTCTATGCTGTTTATATCCACAAAAAAATCTTCAGCGGTATAACCTATAAGCTTTATCTGGTATAGGTTATCGAAGCAATCCTCACCGGCTATATTTTGTATTTCACCTAGTATTTTATCTATTATATCATGTTCTGAATTTAAACCTGAAATATTTACTTCTAAATTTTCATAAATTCTTCTGCACACATTTCTAAATTCCAGGTTACAAATTCCTTTTGCAATGGTACCGATATAAAAACCTTTCTTTCCCGTTTCATCAAATCCACTTCCTTCAGGGCACCCCGGATATGCAAAATGCGTTTTTCCCACACACCCAATGTTACTGCGCTTATGAATATGCCCCAGCGCTATATAGTCCATTTTGCTTTTTTCTATATCTCCGGCACTTATGGGGCAATAATCATCATTTTCCGAATTAGATAAGTTCCCATGAATTACACACAAATTTATTTTACTTTCATCCACCTCGGCATAGCTTAGTATGTTTTTATTTTTATACGGCCCCTGAAACGCCGAGCCCCAAATGTCTAAACCATATTCCGGAAAACTAAACTTATCCATATTCAAACTTTTAAATATAAAAACATTTTTTGGCCACTTAGTATTATAAGGAGAGTCGGGTGTATGTGGGTCATGGTTACCCGGCGAAATTATTATTTTAAAATTTACTTTTGAAAAAACTTTTTTGAGTTCCTTTAAGTAAAGTTCAGAAACACCAACATCATCAAATAAATCTCCGGCAATAAGCAAAAAATCAATATTTTCATATTCGCAAATCTTAACTATTTTATAAAAAGTACTCGTAATCTCGCTGCTTCTTTGTTCACACCTGTTACCTATGCCACAGCATTTAACCCCCAAATGGATATCGGCAATATGAGCTATTTTTACTTGCATTAAATCACACCTTTTAAATTAATTTGATTTTTCAAAATATTACAATTGATTTTTTGGAACCGATATTGTATACTAATTTTAAAGCTATTATAATTTATAATCAAGTGCATGTAATTCAACATGCAACCGAGTGGGTGCTATACGGCGGATGATCGTGAACCATGTCAGGCGGGGAACCGAGCAGCATTAAGCGATATGTTCCGTGCGATGTAGTTAATTCATTCGGTTGCATGTTGAATTACGCATAACGTAAAAATACTTAAGTGAGGTTATGACTTTGTATCAAGCACTATATCGCAAATGGCGACCAAAAACATTTGATGACGTAATCGGGCAAGATCAAGTTACCAAAACTTTGAAAAATGAAGTTTCAACAGGAAAAATATCTCACGCTTATCTTTTTACGGGTTCCAGAGGAACCGGAAAAACCTCTTGCGCCAAAATTTTGGCAAAAGCAATCAACTGCGCAGAACCTTTAAACGGCAATCCTTGTGGCAAATGCGAAATATGCAAAAGTATAGAAGCAGATAGCATCCTCGATATCTCGGAAATTGACGCTGCAAGTAACAACGGCGTTGAAAACATAAGAAACATGCGTGAAGAAGTAATGTTTTCGCCTACAAAATGTAAATATCGGGTTTATATAGTAGACGAAGTTCACATGCTTTCAACAGGCGCTTTCAATGCTTTTTTAAAAATTCTGGAAGAGCCCCCTTCTCACATTGTATTTATTTTGGCAACAACCGAAGTTCATAAAATCCCCGCAACAATACTTTCCCGTTGCCAAAGGTTTGATTTTAAAAGAATAACTCCCGAACAGATCCTAAAAAGAATGCTTTATGTATGCAAGCAAGAATCCATAGAAATCGAAGAAGAGGCAGCAAAAATCATTGCAAATTCAGCAGACGGAGCTATGAGAGATGCGCTTTCTATTCTTGACCAGTGCGCAAACTCATGCAAAAACAAAATAGATGCTGCTTCCGTCAGAAATATTTTGGGAATTGCAGGAACGGAATATATTAAAGAAATTGCAGAAAATATATTTAATTCAAATTATAAATTCTGTTTAGACTTAATCTCAGATATGTACAGCGAATCCAAAAACATGGCAAAACTATGCGAAGAAGTAACCGAATATTTCCGCTTACTTATGATAGAAAAAGTAACAAAAAATCAAACTAAGCCAAGCGATAATCAAAATGTAAGCACCGAGGACATACTATATTGTTTGGATATATTGCAAGAAGCTTATAAAAATATGGCGCTCGGTACAAACAAAAAAATTGAGCTTGAAATCGCACTGGTAAAACTTTGCAAAAGATTTTCGCGCGAAACAAAATCACCAAATAAAAATATAGCACCAAAACCCGAAACAAAAGCTCAAAATAATCCTGAGCCCAAAAAAGAAGAGTCTGCCCCCCCTCCCATCGTAAAAAACACCATAATAGAAGCTAAAAACTCAGATACCCCCGAACCTTGTTTTGAAATGTGGGATAATATATTAGAAAAACTTAAGCAAGATGCGTCTTTAAAATCGCTATATATTTCGCTACTAGGTTCCAAAGCTCACGAAAATAAAAACTATATACTGATTGATTCGAAAAACGATCTGGCATTCGAACTTCTAAGAAAACCCGAAACAAGAAACGCTCTTAAAAAAATAATAAAAGAAACAACGGGAAAACAATATAATCTTGGTCCTTATAAACCGCAAATGCCAAAAGAAGAAAAAAGCGACCCTTTGCAAAACCTAATAGATAACGCCAAAAAAGGCGGAATAAATATAAATTTGGAGGAAAAATAAAATGAAAGTAAGATTACCAAAAAGCAGCGGAGGAATCGGAAACCTACAACAACTCGCCAAACAAGCACAAGAAGCTCAAGCTAAAATGGAGCAAGCTTCCTCAGAGCTTGAAAGCAAAGAATATTTTGCAACATCGGGCGGGGAAGCGGTAAAGGTTAAAATTAACGGAAAACTGGAAGTTCAAAGCATTGAATTAAAACCGGAAGTTGTAGACCCCGAAGAAGTTGATATGCTCTCTGATTTAATAATTGCGGCGGTAAACGAAGCAATTAAAAAGGCAAATGACGAAAAAGAAGAAGTAATGAACCAAATCTCCGGGCAAATGAATTTACCGGGACTGCTTTAATCATGGATAAATATTATTTACCGTCGCTAGAAAAACTCAGCGAATGCTTCGAAAGCTTGCCGAGCATTGGAAGAAAATCCGCTCAAAGGCTTGCTTATGCCGTTTTGAAAATGCCCAGTGAAAAAGCGGAAAATTTCGCAAAAAGCATCATGGAAGCAAAAAAAAGCATACACTACTGCAAACGCTGCTATAATTTTACCGATAAAGAATATTGCGATATTTGCAGCGATAAGGCGCGCAATCAATCTATAATATGCGTTGTGGAAGATCCAAAAGATATATCGGCCATAGAACGCACTCAAGAATTCGATGGTTTATATCATGTTCTCCACGGAACCATATCACCCTTAAACGGCATAGGGCCCGATGACATTTTTATAAAAGAATTAATAACCAGAATTCAAAAAGAAAAAACCAAAGAAATAATACTTGCAACCAACCCGACCGTGGAGGGCGAAGCAACTTCCATGTATATTTCAAAGCTGCTAAAAATAAGCGAAGTTAAAACAACACGGCTTGCTTATGGCGTACCTGTGGGTGCCTCACTTGAATTTGCAGACGAAGTAACCCTCTCCCGTGCACTAATCGGCAGGCAAGAAATTGTTTAAATTGTATGAAAATCCAATTTACAAACTATTATTTATTTCCGCTTGCAAAACTAGATTTTTGATAAAAAATGTGCTACAATAAAAATCGATGTTAATTTCAAATTAATATTATTTTATTAATTACAAAGGAGAAAAATTTTATGGCAATTAATTTAACAGAAAATGTCAAAACATACCTCACCTATGCCGTAACCGCTATTACCGGCGCAGCCGTTGGAGCTTTAATTTTGCTAGCAGGTCAAGGCATTAACAATCGGCTTCATCCCAAAGTACCTGCAAGTGCAATTACCGGTGATTTGGTTCGAGCCACCCGCGGTAAGGAACAGGAGCTACAAGCACAGTTAGACACATTAAATAGACGGACTGACGAATTAAATCAGGCTCAAAGAGATGCTCAGAGAACATTTGATGAGGCCCAGAATGCCGTAACAACAGCAGGCGACGCCGTAACCGAGGCTCAGCAAAATGCTGTTACAGATGCACAAAGAGCTCTTGAAGCTGCACAAGCAGCTCTTAGAGACCACAATGCGCAACTCCGTGCGCAAGTTGAAGCCCTTAACGCACAAATCGCTAACGAAAGAGCGGTAGCTGACTTGATTGGTAACGACGGCCAATGTGCTATTTTAGTACGTAGACTCAACCAAATTCCGGTACCTCAAGCACAAGCACAAGAATCAGCACCGGCGAACACAGAAGGCCAACAACGCCAATAATATATTAGTACCTATTTACATTCTATCTCAGAACGATAGTTAACTCATAGTATATACTATTAAAAGCTTTATATTTGAAATTAACAAAGTATTCCACCATCCATTTATTTTGGGTGGTGGTTTTTCATGTTTGAATTTTTACAATAAATTTAGATATTCACTGACGTTCTAACCCATACACAAATATTATAAACACAGATTGAAAATGATAAAAAACAGATTGCAAAAATTGGGGTTCCAAATATAGATCGCATTTATTTTATCTTTTAATGGTAAACACCGCACCACTGCAATAAAATAATGATATTGTATATCTAAAAACTTTAATTTAAATCGGTCGATCATTGTTGCATGCCCGATTGCTTCTGTATAAACGCATTTTCGGCAGGTAAAAAAACGGCGGCTCAGAAGCGCTCCTCGCTTGGTTTCAAACTTCCGAAATTGCAAAAAATATATAGTTTCTGATATATAATAAGTCACTTTTCTCTACTAACCTGTTTCTGATACTGATTTTATACCCAAAAGTAATTTTATATCGCATGTTGTTTCTTTATATCTTTAGACATAAATAAAGCCTTCGAAATTTTCGGAGGCTTTTTATCAAAAATATAAATATAAAAATATAACCTATAATGAAACATTATCAAAATTATATCCCGCCGCTTTTAATGCATCCAAAGTGTGATCCTTTCCCAAGGATACGTACTCTTGATATACTTTTGCTTCGATCTCTTTGGCTACTTTTTCATCGGCTCTTGCCATATCTCGCAATTTTAAAACCAATTCATAGATGCTATAAAAAACAGGTTCGCTATTAAAACCTTCATTTTTCACGTCTTGTACACCTTTTATTTCATCTTGGAAATTAGTGGATCTTAAATATTTTTCCGTTGAAGTTCGAACGGCTCTAACGAGTTCCCCGCATTCTTGACCGCCAAAATGAGCCTTATCGTCACCTTTTACTCTACATTTCATCATCATGGGGAGGTCATTTATCTTTCTTAAAAACACCCTGTAAGCTTGCTCAACCTCCAAAACCAGTTCCGTAAAGCAACGCTCCTGCGATGCTTCCTTTCCGGAACTCTGATATTCTTTTAAAAGATTTATAATTCCTTCCAGAAATCTTTTATCCCAAACGCGTGAACTTCGCTTTATAAAGGAAGTATCAAGCGCTTCCCTAACACTATTGTTCATAGAAAATCTCCCTTTCTTAAAATGGTTTAACACACCCTTATTGTAGCTCTTTCCACTTCATCATAAGATATGCCGCTATTTTTTCGCGGTCTTCGTAACTCCAACTTGCTTTTGTATAGAATTGCTCTATAAAGTATTTACCTACTAAATCACACCATCCACCGGGCGTACCCTGATAAACAGGAGGCAAAACTCTGCCTTCTGCCATATATTCAATTAAAGAACGGGAAAACGCATTATCAATTATGCCACTTTCTTTGGCGTCGTAAGGCGTAAGTTCAAATTCAGAAACTATATATTTTTTTGCTATTTCGGAAGTCTGGAACCAAGCAAGAAACTCCTGCGCCGCTCTTTTTTCTTTGCCTGCGGAGTTTGCGTTTATACAAAAATAATTGGGCACATAAGTAGTAATCGACCGATTTAAATTTCTTGCAATATAATCCGATGATGAAACATTTTCGGCCAAAATCGGCATCTTAATCGGAATAAACACGCTTCTTTTTGCAACCGATAAATCAAACATGGATAAATTGTTGTAATCCTCAGTACTTGCGAGCAAGAACAGCGCTTTTCCGTTAACAAAATTCTTCATAGACTGGCTAACACTATTCTGGGTATTGCTTACAAGCTCCGTGCCCCTTGCCAGCGGTCCGCTTCCCCCTGCCATGCTCAGGGTAATGTTCTCGAGGGCCTCACTAAACTTCATAAAAATATCTTTAAATTTGTTAATTTGCAATTCATTGGAAATGTTCGCATTAGCTGCAGAAGCAAATATCGCCGCAAGCGGAATGTTCATCAAATAGCTTCCCGTATACTTAGGGATACCTGCCGAAAAAGTAAACACGCCATCTAAATTTTTGCTCATCTCACGCTTTTCGGAAACAAAAGTATAGGAATTATTGTTTAAAGTAACCTCCGAAAGCGACTCCGAATCAATATATAAATTAAGAGCATTTACAAATTCGGAAAATTCTTCATAACTGCATTCTTTTAAATCGTTGAGCAGTAACCTATATTTATCGCCACCAACAAGAGAAGCCAGCATTTTGGGGTCCACAAGCATTCCAAAACCCTCTATATTATATGGAACGCCAAAGTTATCGGTAGTATTGGAACTTAGCCTTAAGTTTTCCGGAATATTTTTAATGGCTTCCTTGAAAGAGCCTTCCGTTGCGTTATTAAAATCCCAAACTTGGGAATTTTCTTTAAGAACTTCTAAATCCTGCATATTGCTGACGGTAAAAATATCAGGAGGATACTCGCCGCCAAGATACTCTTTTAAATTATCGAAAGTATTTTCATCGTCAGATGGCGTAACAGTCCTTATGATAACGCCTGTTTTTGCCGTATACTCATCGCACATCTTTCTGAAAGCAGAACCTATGTTTGCATTTGAATTATAAATAAAAATGTCATAATCCTTTTTGGTAGCATTTCCAAGGCTGCTATCAGAATCTTCATTCTTTTTACACCCCGACATCGTCAAAACCAAGCTAACAGAAAGTCCCCAAGACAAAATTTTTGATACTTGTTTAAAAAATTTTTTCAAAAAATCATCTCCAAAAATAATATTAAAGAGAATGTTTATAAAAAGCGAATTTGATTAGTAGATAATATATCATTTTTTTATGTAATTCAATAGTTTAAATTAATTTTTTAACTTTGAGTCATATTATATTTTTTTTTGCATATCAATTTAATAAAAGAAATTAGTAAAAGGACAAGAAATAAATGATGGACGAAAAAATAAAAATTAAAAAATTTGATGAAATAGTAAGTTTTTTTGAAGGCAAACTAAAAGCTCCTCTACAAAAC
>CAJLZR010000003.1 GCA_905211185.1 uncultured Oscillospiraceae bacterium
AGTGAATGTCTCCGAAGTCGTATAAGGCTTTCCTGCGATATGTGCCGCCGAAGAAGCATATTTCAGCATGGAGAGATCAGAGTCGTTAGGACGAGTCAACGAGTCTTTACGTAGTCCGCGGATACCGAAGTCCGACAGTCCAAAGCCCTCACATTCGGGAACATCGACCGTTGCATAAAGATCTATAAGATTACCGGGTGAGCCGTGTGCCTGATTACGGGTACGTGAACCATGTTTGTGCGCCCAGTCCGTCCACTGACGGGTAAAGTTCTCCTGCAATAATTCACTGAGAGTTTCACGATAATCGGAGATGATGCGTCGGGTTTTGTCCGAACGCTCCCCTGTCGCCAGAAACTCCGGCAGATGTTCTTCCAGTTTATAACCGCGACGTGCCAGAAACTCATCAAAAAGTCCTTCCGATAAAAGCTTAGCTTTTAGTTTTTCAAAGGCCAAATAAACCGTACCTTCGCCATGCGGCTGAATATCCCTTACATATATCTGATACTGACCACTAACCGTATAGTTTGATATACTTCCTTTAACAATAACGCTCATGCCGTCGGCTATATCAAAAGCAACACTTTTTGCATTTCCCGCAAACATAACAGCTCTTACAACACTTTTTTCATCTTTAAGAGAAAAATATAAATGACCCGAATAGTGGCGTTTAAAATTTGAAATTTCGCCGCAAACAAATATATTTTGCAAGTTACTATCCGAATCCAGTAAAAATTTAATATAAAAATTAAGCTCCGAAACCGTAATCGCCTTTGAAGAAACCATACACAAATCACCCAAAAACTTTATTTATCGCCTTTTTTACAGCTACCTAGCTGCTTTACAACAGAACCCAAAACGCCGTTTATGTACGAAGCTTCTTCCGGACTGCCATATTTTTTTGCAAGTTCCACAGCCTCATTTATCGAAACACTTTCCGGAATCTCCTCACAATAAAGAATTTCGTATATGCATAGCCTCAGCAAAGTAAGAGTCGTGCGTGAAAGCCTCTCCTTTTGCCAACCGTTTAAATTATTTACCAAATACTTATCTATTTTCTCGGTATTGCTCAGTACCCCGTCTACCAAAGATTTTGAAAAATCATCAAGCTTATCTTCCCTGATATCTCCGGCCTCTTTTATTATCTCTTCCACGCTCTGAAGCTCAAAAGAACTTTCAAACAAAAATATAAACGCCTGCTCACGAGCTTTTCGCCTATTCATAAAAAATTTATTCCCCATTCTAAAAGTTTATAATCATAAATTATTTAACTATAAATCAACTAAGGTTCACGTTGACTCTATACTCTCCGGAAACCCATACGTCTTTTAATTCTTTTACGTAGACATTAATAGGCGTTTCCATCGAAGAACTAAAATCTTTTTTATCACTAAAATCTATTTCGGCAACTATATCGGAAGGCTTGATATAATTTATAACTCTTGCCGGAGCCAAAACCGTAACATTTATACTTCCGTTATAAACGTTTGCCGTCTTGCCTTCAGGCACGCCTTTATATTCAAACTGATTTATGGTTATTACTTTTTCCCTAAACGGATACATATTTATGAAAAGATCCGCTTCATAAACATTATTTAAACTTCTGCATCCTTGCGGTAAATTAATTGGCAATTTAAACCTACAACTTTGCATATTTACCGACCTAAAATCAACTTCTTCCAAAGTAATATTCTTCATGGTCGATATTACATCCTCAGGTCCCGCAATTTCCAGCTTAGAAGGCGTAATCTTAATCGCATCTTTATACGTATGGTTAAAGTCTATCTCCGAAGGCAGATTAGAAAATTTAGGTACTATCGAAAATTCTTTTTTCATCAAAACAGGTATATTTACATCTACTTCATTTGCGCTGCACTTAATAGTTTCGCTGGTTATAACTTTATCATAAGCATCATACATAACAATCGGGAGCTTAAAGTTAAGGGGAGTGCTGACTTCTCCCGGTATATTACTTGCAACTTTTACTTTCTTAATTTTTGAAATTTCAGTTTCAGGGCCGGAAAGAGTTACTTTTGGCGAAGAAAGCGTTGTGGCTCCCACAAAATATCCTGCCTTGGGATTAAAATTAATCTCCGATTCAACATTAAATTCGGTTTCCCTATATCTATCCACCATTACAGTTATAACCGAGGGCTTAACGCCACCGACTATTTCATAATCTTGCAAAACTCCAACTTTTTTGGCAGACAGTTCAAGCGTATAATTTCCCGGAGACATGATAGACATAGCGGACTGAGTAGCCGAAACCTGTATATTATCTTTCGTAACTTGCCCAACCACAAAGCGATTGCCTTTTACCTCAACCCTTGCAGTAATATTTTGTGCACCGAAAACTTGCAGGCCATCTTGAACCGCATTTTCTGAAAGCTGAATATCAACCGGTATATCACCAATCACAACCGGAACACTCTCGCTCCCATTGGACGCAACACAAACCCAAATTATAAAAGAAAGCAAAACTGAAAACACGGCAACAAATTTATTGCTATAAAAAAGTTTACCGATTTTTATATTTTTTATTCTTTTTCTTATCCTGTTTAAAAATTCAAATTTAATCATGTTTAAGTACCTTCCTGAAAGAAGATAATATATTTTTATGGTCTTCCCTATTTGAAGTATTTAGTAGCAACTCCTCCAAAGTTTTACGAAAAACGCTCAAATCCTCATAAACTTGAAGTCCACCATTTACTGCAATGGAAATGTTTCCTGTTTCCTCTGAAACAACAACTGCCACCGCATCGGAATTTTCGCTTATTCCCACCGCTGCGCGATGTCTGGTACCTAAACTTCTGCTAAGTCTTTGGCTCTTTGTAAGCGGAAGTATACAACCACCCGCATGCAAAACACCATCTCTTATAATTAAAGCACCGTCATGCAAAGGTGATTTATTGAAAAATATGTTACAGACCAGCGGAACCGACGGCTTAGCTTTTAAAACAGTTCCGGTTGATATAACGTCGCCAAGCTTGGTCTTTCTTTCAAAAACTATCAAGGCTCCCATTTTTTCATCACTTAAGGAAAGAACAGAATCGGAAATAACATTTATAAGTTCCTTGCATTTCACATCGTACGGATCTTTATTTTTCTTAAAATACCACCGATTTTCAAATCCGTTTCTTCCAAGCTGCTCCAAAGCACGTCTGAGCTCAGGCTGAAACACTATAAGAAGCGCAAAAATACTAAACTGAAAGAAATTATTAAAAATATTAATTAGCATTCTTAAATTAAATTGGCACGCAAAAGCATACGCCAAAAGAACAATTAAAATTCCCTTCACGAGCTGCCCTGCACGAGATTCACGCACAAGCTTTATCAAATGGTAGATCAAAAACGAGACTACCGCTATATCTAAAACATCGTAAAAACTAAACGTTCTTATCAAACTTTTAAAAGCATCAAAAGTTCCCATAAAATAATCCATTTTTACACCCACAAAATCAATATAAAAACAAGTATTAACCTATTTTCATAAGTACCAAAAGAAACCAACAAAAATAAAAGTTAATACTTTAATTTTACCATATTTAATTTTAGTTGCAAGTAAAACGGATAAACCATACTACATTTTGGGATTTATTGTTTTTATAACTTCAATCAATTTATCAATTTCGGCTTTTTTATTAAAAACAGATGGGCTTACTCTCACCACTCCGGTCTTTGCGCTCCCTGCAAATTCATGCGCTTTTGGAGCACACTGAAGGCCAGTTCTTACCTCTATCCCGTTTTTATCCAAAATTTTTCCTACTTCATCGCTTACATACCCTGCTATGTTAAAACTAAGCAGTGGCACAAAATAACGACTACCCGGCCTTGGCATATATAGTTTAACGCCCTTGATTTTTTTTAAATTATCATAAAGCCGCAAAATAAGTTCGTTTTCGTGCATGGCAATATTATTTATTCCCCTGGACATAACAAATTCCATTCCCGCACGAAGCCCTGATATTCCCCATATATTGGGAGTACCGCTTTCAAATTTTTGCGGCATGATTTTCGGCTGACATAGTATCATTGAATCAGTTCCTGTTCCGCCCTCAATAATTGTATCAAGCATATCAGCTTTTTTGGTTATCAACATACCCGTTCCCATTGGTCCGTAAAGCCCTTTATGCCCCGCCAAACATAAAAAATCTATATAGGAGTTTTTCAGGTTAATCGGAACCAATCCACCGGACTGAGCAGCATCAACTAAAATGGGTATTTTATAAATTTTTGCAAGCGCAGCGATCCGCTCGATGGGCAACTTTATTCCCCAAACATTCGAGGCGTGCGTACAAACGATCAGCTTGGTTTTGGAATTGATTGCTTTTCTGAAAGAATCAACCGTCATATCGTGATTAAGTGGATACACCTGCGCAGACGTATAAGTAATTAAGCCGTCTTTTTTTAATTTATTTAGCGGACGCATAACCGCATTATGTTCAACGCAAGACGTTACCACGTGGTCGCCTTCCTTCAAAATCCCTTTTATTACCATATTTAAAGCGTGGGTGCAATTAAGAGTAAACACAACATTTTTGGAACTTTCTGCACCAAACATATTGGCCGCAACCTCTCGGCATCTTTCGAGCTCTCCGCCGGAAATTCGGGACATGGTGTGTCCGCTTCTTCCGGGATTTGCACCATATTTTTTAATAGCTTCCAAAATCGCTTTATTAACGGAAAACGGCTTAGGATATGTGGTTGCAGAATTATCAAAATATATCACATTTTTACCTCCTATCTTTTAAAAGCAAATTTTTATCTACAATTTTCAGTGGCATTTCAAAAAATTTATCTTCCAATACATAGTATGAAAAAATGCGAAAAATTGATAAAACGTTATATCATATTAATTCATAAAATAGCAAAAATCAAAATTACTCCTAAATTTATATATTAAAAAGCCCCATCGGTTAATCTCGATGAGGCTTTTTCATTTAAGCATAAATTTTTGAATCAATCTTATACCGCCATATTTCTATCTTTACAATTTTTCAACAGACACACTACTACCTAAGAAAGTTTCCAATTCTTTTAAAAACGCATCAATCACCTCTTTTTTCTTGTTTCTCTCAGCATATAAGTAAACTGGCACAAATGGTCTAGACGGAACCGGAACAAAAACCCCAATTAGGGCACGGCCACTCATATTCGCTATCTGTTTAGCTTCACCCTCACTATTAAGTGTGCACTGCTGGAATCCGTTACGCTTACTCAAAAAGCCAAAAAACTTAACTAAATCAAACATAAAAACCACCCTTTCTAAATAAATTTTATGTAAAAACTTTTACACGATGCCTATATATATATTGTCAAGTGCTTTTTTAAAAATTTTATTTAAAATTAATATTATTTTTCAACCTATAGCATTAAAATGCCCGTATGCGTAAAGCACACGGGATTAATATTTTCAAGCTAATATTAGATATAACACACAACCAACTAAATCACAATTATAATAATTGTCGATGCAAGAAGCAAGTCAAGTAATGTGCTAAGATTTTCAAGATCGCCGGTATTCATAAATGAGTTTTCGCCTTGTTCATTATTTTCGGAATTCTCATCTTCTGAATCACCATAGATAGTTCCGTGCTCATCTTCGTCCCCTTCCGACTCTCCGTGATCCGTTTCTCCGTGCTCTGTTTTTGTATAAATAACTGTAACTGTTGAATCCGCATCCGGCGCAAGAAACACATTGTTTTCATCAACCGATATACCATTTCCGTTCTCACCCAAAACAGTTATGCTTGAAACTTCGCAATCAGTATCCGGATTGGGTTCTATATAAATCTTATCGTTTTTTAAAGTACGCAGTTTTAAAATATTGGAGTCTTCAGGGTCAACAATAGGTTCTTGACCATCGGGCTCAGTTTCTATAGTTGTTCCATCATCAAAAGTAGTTTTATGACGTACTACGTTAGTAGTACCATTTTCAACATCTTGACGCCAAGATACCTCTCTCCATTTATAAACAGCTTTCATATTGGATTCTGGCCTAATTGGATCGTTTTCTATTTTTTCTCCATAACCATCTTTAACATAATCAGTTACATAGTGTGTATATTTACCATCCGAAATAAAGGGTCCATTTACATAATCATTGATTTTTGCTGTTTCTGTTCCGCTTGAGTGAAACACGCCACCCGAAACGTCGTAATTAATCTTCTCCGGCTTGTTATAAACCACAACATGCTCCGGATCGCTTTCATCCTCCATATGCCGCTGAACTAACGGAACGTATCCATAAAAGGTACCACCGCTTATAGTTACTGTAATCGGCTGTAAGGTAGTATGCTGACAAACGGAAACTGCCGCTCCGTTGGTTGTTAATCCATTTTTGTTCACTATAAAATCATATTCTTCTTGGTTACCTGTAATGGTTCCTCCGGTAATAGTCAGCGTTCCGGCTCTTACCTCAACACCTGTTCGGCCGCCTTTAATAACTGTTGTTTCACCTGAAATAGTAGTCTCTCCGTTAACTTGCGGTGCATAAATACCGGCCGCAACGGACGAACTCAAAGTTCCACCTGTTATAGTAAATTTAGCATTTTCCCCTTCGTTTACTCCACCTGCAGGCGTACTATTACCCGCCAAAGCATGACTATAAGCTAAAATGGTTCCGCCGGTAATTGTTACTTCTGTATCGTGGAATGCACCTATGCCTACTCCGCCCTTTTTTTGCTCTAAATCCGAATACAGCGCTTTTATTTTTCCCCCGTTAATTGTTGCGGAACAATATTTTACCAAATTTATAGCAGCTACATTACCCTGAGCTTCAATTACCCCGCCATTAACCGTGAGCTTATGTTTTATATCGGTGCTGGTATCGTCTTTATGTCTGTCAATGTAAACAGTCGGGTATGTAGTTTCAGAAACCACATGGCCACCATTCATTACAAAATTCCCATAATCAATGACCGCCCCTATCTTAGCTCTAATCGTTCCCCCGTTCATAATAAGCGTACCTTTAGGCTGTATATTCACCCCATATTGAGCAGGCGCCTCTATGGTACCTGATTCAACGGTTAAGATTGCCTCAGTAGTCTTGGACCCCAATTGAACCCTATATGATGTGCCGGTTCCGGTAATCTTTCCGCTTTCATTTCCAGAAGTATCTTTCAAAGTCACATCGGAAAAAACCACAAACATGTAGGCACCCGTATTTAAGGTATGACCATTAAGATCCAATGTTATATTTTGGTACGTCTTTAAATAATCAGTTAGAGTAATGTCCGCCCCTAATTTAACATTTTCGCCGGCGGCTATGGCCGTATTCAATTGATCAAAAGTAGTTACTTCGGTAAATCCAGCAGGCCCATCCGCACGCACAACAAAACTTGCCACTATTGTGAACATAAAAGCTATGATCATAACCAACTTATGCTTAAAAATCTTTTTCAACATATTTTTTACCCTGCCTTTTTTCTAAATATTGATCTGAATGAATTTATTACTACCAGTAATAAATAGACTATACAAACCTCCTTTGAATTAAAACTAATAAAATAAACTTTTATGTTTAAAAGATACACAAAGTTAAAGCAAATATTAAGTAATATTATAAAAACAAAATTGTTTGTTATATTAAAACAAAAATATTAATTAAATTTATTAACTATTTTTTGTTATCAAAAAAGGTATGCAACAAGCATACCCACCTTTTAAAAATCTAAATATTCAATTATTTGGAAATTAAGCAAACCGCATGTGCCACAATACCCTTCAATTCACCGGTAAAACCAAGACCTTCTTCGGTTGTGGCTTTAACGCTTACTTGCTTTATGTTAATATCACAACAATTTGCTATATTTTTTCTCATATCAGTTAAAAACGGCGATAGCTTCGGACTTTGAGCAATAATGGTTGCATCTATGTTTTCGATTTTATAATCCTCATTTTGCAAAAGACTGCATACTTTTTTTAAAAACTTACAGCTATCTGCCCCACTATACTTATCATCAGTATCGGGAAAAAGCTTGCCTATATCACCCAAAGCAGCAGCACCAAGCAAGGAATCCATAACCGCATGAAGCAAAACATCTGCATCGGAGTGCCCAAGCAACCCTAAATCGTAGGGAATCGTCACTCCGCCGAGTATTAAAGGTCTATCTTTTACCAGTTTATGAACATCATATCCATGTCCGACCCTAATAAACATAATAAACTCCCCGCTCCCGGTTAAACGCCAAAAAGTTTTTTGGCATTATTTTTTGTAATCTCTAAAACGTCAGAAACATTAGCGCCTTTAATTTCCGCAACCCTTTGTGCCGTATACTTTATCATTGAAGAATCGCAGCGCTTGCCTCTAAATGGGGTTGGGGCCATATATGGAGCATCCGTTTCCAGTACCATAACATCAAGCGGCATTCCACGAACTACCTCCAAAATAGTTTTTGCGTTTTTAAATGTTACAACACCGCCAATACCCAAAAACATTCCTAACCGTGCAACTTCATTCGCCATTTCCAAACTTCCGGAAAAACAGTGGACAATCCCCCGAGGGCGAAGATTTTTTAGTATTTCCATAGTATCGGCATGTGCTTCTCTATCGTGAACCAAAACGGGCAAGCCGAGTTTATTTGCAAGTTTAATTTGGTTTATAAATACCTCTTTTTGCAGTTCCTTATTATCAGTTCTAAAGTGGTAATCAAGCCCTATTTCTCCCACAGCAACAACTTTTTGGTTTTCGGATATCAGGGTGCTTAGTTTTTCCAAATAGTTTTCATCAAGATTTTCAGAAACGTTTTCCGGATGAACACCTACTGCCGCATATATATATTCATACTTTTGGGATAATTCGATTGCTTTTAAAGAAGACTTAAGATCCGCTCCAGCGGTAATAACACCACAAACACCTTTATCCTGAAGACTTTGTAAAATTAAATCTCTATCCTCGTCAAACGCCTCATCATCATAGTGCGCGTGCGTCTCGAATATTTCATTCACTTAAGTCACCCCTAATGAATATCACTTCCGGCAGGAACATCATCAACAAAAATTACTTTAGGTTTTCCATCAGGACACGTGGCGGCTAAAATCATTCCGTGGCTTTCGACACCACAAAGTTTAGCGGGTTTTAAATTAGAAACCAAAATTATACTCTTTCCAATCATGTCCTCGGGAGTATAATCCCCGAAGCAACAGTTCTTTCGGCCTCGCCGTCATCTAATATAAGTTTTAATAGTTTTTTGGATTTTTTAACAGGTTCACAAGAGATAACCTTTGCAACTTTAAGCTTAATTTTTGCAAACTCGTCTATTCCAACTAGATTTACTTTTTCAGCCTCCTTATCCTCATCTTTTGCCGGCTTTTTGGAACTACTTGACGCAAGAATTTTTTCTAATTCCTTAATTTCTTTTTCTACATCTATTCTTGGGAAAAGCGCGGAAGATTTTGTAACTTTCACATTTTCAGGCAGCATTCCCCAACTATCAGCCATATCAAAAGTACAAACCTTTGGGCTTGCCCCTATCTGTTTTTGAATTTCAAGCGAAGTTTCCGGCATCACAGGAGAAATAAAAATAGAAATTATCCTAAGAACCTCACAAAGGTTATAAAGAACAGTTGCCAATCTATCATAATAGGCCTCATCCTTGCCGAGCTTCCAAGGCATGGTTTCATCGATATACTTATTGCACTTCGAGATGAGCAACCAAACGTCAGAAAGAGCGGATGCAAATCTAAAGTTATCCATTTTTAGTTCATAATCTTTTTTTAGATTAATTGCAAAACCAATAAGCTCATTATCTAAATTACCCGGTCTTTGTTTAGAAGGAAGTGTTCCGCCAAAATATTTATTAACCATGGCAACGGTCCTTGAAAGCAGATTGCCAAGGTCGTTGGCCAAATCAAAATTAATTCTTTTTATGAGTGCTTCATTGGTAAATAGGCCATCATCATTTAAAGAAAACTCTCTTATTAAAAAGTACCTAAGAGCATCCTTTCCGTACCTATCACAAAGCATAACGGGGTCAACAAGATTTCCGCGGGATTTAGACATCTTCTGGCCATCACCAAATAAAATCCAACCATGCCCAAAAACTTGTTTTGGAAGCGGCAAATCAAGCGCCATTAAAATTGCAGGCCAAATTATAACGTGGAAGCGGAGAATCTCTTTCCCCACAAAATGAACGTCTGCCGGCCAATATTTTTTAAAATTCTCATCGTTATCCGAAAGATAACCCTGCGAAGTTATATAGTTTGTAAGCGCATCAAGCCAAACATATACAACATGGTCTTTATCAAAATCAACGGGAATTCCCCATTTAAAACTGGTTCTACTTACACATAAATCATTAAGGCCGCTCTTTATAAACTGAATCATTTCATTTTTTCTGGATTCAGGCTTTATAAAATGCGGATGCGTTTCATAGTATTTTAAAAGCTTATCTTGATATTTGGAAAGCCTGAAAAAGTACGCTTCTTCCTCGGTAAAACCCCCTTCTCTGCCACAATCGGGACATTTTCCGTCCACAAGCTGGGCATCGGTAAAAAAGCTTTCGCAAGGAGTGCAATACCAACCTTTATATTTGCCTTTATAAATTTCACCGTTATCAAAAAGTTTTTTAAATATCTTTTGGACCGTTAATTCATGATTTTTATCAGTTGTCCTTATATATTTATCGTAAGAAATACCAAGTATTTCCCAAAGTTTTTTAAAATCTTTAACTATCTCATCAACATAAGCTTTCGGTTCTTTACCCACTTTGGCAGCATTTAACTCTATTTTCTGCCCATGTTCATCTGTACCTGTTGTAAACATAACGTCATGGCCCTGCAAACGTTTATAGCGTGCAAAAACATCGGCAACTATGGTGCTATAACTCGTACCCAAATGCGGCATGCCCGACGGAAAGTATATCGGCGTTGTTATATAACATTTTTCTCTTTTCTTATTTTCATTCATGGTAATAAAGCACTCCTTGTTATTAAAATTACATGTAAACCATTATACCAGCAGATATTAAAAATATCTATATATAAACAAAATTGTTTTATCGGCAAAATTTATAATTTCCAATTATTTCAAAGTATAAACAAAAGCAGCACGCAAATAATAACTTTCGTGGAGGTGATAAAAATGGCTGATAACAAAAACTATACCAATAATAACAACAACACAAATGGTACAAACGGCAACAACGGCACAAACGGAAACAATTCTCAAAATCAACAAAACAAAAACAGCAAAAATGAAAAAAATTCTAAAAATTGCGCAAGATAGTCATTAACCTAAACAATGCTTTCTTAATTTTCACTCGAACTTTAAGAAAGCATTATTTTATCTAATCATCTATAATCACACCGTGAGAAACGGGCTTACATAAAAAAACTTTTTCATAATCTTGCTTCATAATTTTTTGGCACCGCTGCGCCGAAACAGCATCTTCAAAAATTCCAAAAACAGCCGAGCCGCTTCCGGTCATAAGCGTTCCTTTAGCGCCTAACTTTCTCATCTTATCTTTTAATAAAAAAACTTCAGGATCCTCTACGACATCTTCAAAGCGATTAAAAAGATTATTGCACATTCCCGATAAATCACCACTTTTTAGCGCAGCATTAATCCTTTCTATTGCCAAAATATTTTTTTCTTCTATGCTCTCTGCTTTTGCATAGGCCGTGCTCGTAGAAATATTAATGTCCGGCTTTACTATAACCAAATAATATTCAAGTTCAGAGTTTATAGGGTGTAAAATCGTTCCTCGGCCGCCCGCCTCGGAGGTGCCTCCTTTTATACAAAACGGCACATCCGAACCGACCTTTTCACCAATTTTCATTAAATCATTTAGCGGCAAGCCGGTTTCAAATATATGATTAAGAGCAACTATAACTGCAGCCCCATCGCTACTTCCTCCGGCAAGTCCTGCAAGACTTGGTATATTTTTTTGTGTTTCTATCAATATTCCGGCAGGCTTTATACCTGTAAATTCAAAAAAACACTCAGCTGCTTTATGCATAGTATTATCTTCAAGAGAACACTTAAAATCCACGTTACTTTTTATATCAAAAAAACTATTTTCAGAAACAGAAATCTTTAAAACATCATACAAACTCACACTCTGCATAATCATATCCACATTGTGATATCCATCCGCACGCTTATCCAAAATTTCTAATCCTAAATTAATTTTTGCCGGCGCCAATATTTTTACGTTCATAATCCATACCACTCTAAATTATTTTTTAAGTTCACAAGTAATATTATAATATAAAAAGACATAAAAATGTGATTATTTTAAAATAGGGGCATTCTTAGTAAATTAAATATCAAAAAAGTATTTTCACATAAACATTTCAAATCCCTACTTCGCTCCCAAAAGCAATATTTAAAATTTATAATTATCAAGGCAAAAGTTTCCGAGCTATTTAGCTCGGAAACTTATTTAAAACACAATACAATTAACGTTTAAGTTTACCGGTTTCGAATTTAATATCGTGATCCTCTAACCTACAAGAAATATGATCACCTTTTTTTATTTTCCCACTAAGCAACATTTCCATAAGTGGACTTTCAAGCTTTTCTGCTACTTTCTTTTGGAGTCCTACCGCACCAATTCTATGATTAATGTCTTTCTTGGCCATATCGCCCAGCACATCATCGCCAATTTTCAAACTTATATTTTTTGTACTCATTTTATTTTCAAGTCTATCGGCGAAAATTCTGAGTATCTCCTTAGCATCGGATTGATTTAATTTATCAAATACCAACACATCATCTAACTTATTAACAAAGTTGCTTCCGAAACGTTCCTCAACTTTAGACAACACCTTTTGCTTTAGAGTGTTAGTATCATTTTGGGTATCGTTTAATATAATATCATCGCCTACGCTCGAGGTCATTACAACAATAGAGTTGGTAAAATCTATTTTTCTTCTGTGACTATCGTAAGTAAATCCATCTTCGAGTATTCCCAAAATTTGATTAAATGTAATTCTATCGGCCCTATCTATATTATCAAGTACAACCAACGAATATGGCTTTTTCCAAATTTGCTCCAAGAACTTATCATCAATGGAAGAATGAGCAGTATTAATTTTAACAAGGTTACCCATTTCATGACCCGCACGCTCGGCAAGCGCTGTTTTTCCAACACCGGACGTACCCGTGAGCAAGAATGAAGATTTAGGTTTAGAAGCATTTACAAATCCGTTTCTTGCGTTACGGACCGCTCCGCACAATTTATCAACAGCTTCTTTTTGCCCGATTATGCTACTCCCCACGCGATCTTTTATGCTACTGAGGCGCTTGCTCTCAACTGCGGTAATTGGTCCCAAAGGAATACCGGTTTCAGCGGTAATGACGCTCTGTATATCTTCTTCTTTAACCTCGGGGATCACATTGCTTCCCGCTTTTTTATCGCGCCTTTCCACAAGTTTGGAAGCTAGGCTTAAAACATCTATTGCTTTATCGGGGTATGTACGATTTCTCATATATTTTCCCGTTAAATCTACTGCCGACATCAAAGCAGAATCATTTATCTTAACGCCTGATTTTTCCTCAAACTTAGGTCTGAGATTTTCAAGTACGCTCAAAGTCTGGCTTGGGTCAAGTTCCTCTAACACCAACTTTTTAAATCTTCTTTCCAAAGCAGGATCTTTTGAAATATATGAATATTCAGAAGTCGTAGTTGCAGCAACAACGTGTACACCGGGACGATCCAAGTATGTTTTGAAGAGTTCTCCGGCACCACACTGAACAATTTGATGGAACTCGTCTATGAACAAGATTATATTAGGATCTTGCTTTGCCTTATCAAAGAGGGCTCTCATACGAGTTACCGCTCCATCGGACTTGCTATATGCATTACCGGCAATCAAGCTAACCATATTAACTTTTATTACCCTTTTATCTTTAAAATCATCAGGTACATCGCCCGTAGCGATTCTATATGCGAGGCCCTCAACCAAAGCCGTTTTTCCAACTCCGGCATCACCCGTTACGCAAGCGTTAGCCTTTCCTTCCTGCGAAAGAATATCAATTAAACTATCTATTTCTTTATCACGGGCAACCGCTTCTTGTCCTTCTCCAAGTTTTGCTTGCTCTGTTAGGTCTTCGCAGTATCTCGACATTACCGAATAAGAATCCGGATCCATATAACCGGACGATTGCAAAAGCAAGCTGACCGGTTGTAACAACATGTTACATATTGCCGTAGCAATGGCTGAACCGACAAGCGTACCAATAGTTTTCATATCAAGAGCCATAATATCATTCTCCATGTATTTAAGTTTTAAAAAAGTAATCTATCTGCGCAAATTACTGTACAGGTACTATTTTAACATTTTTCAAAGCATTTGTCAATATAATTTTATTTTTGTTTTTACTTTGCCATAATTCTTTCGACTATTTTCTTGGCAGTCGATTTATAAATTTCAAGATTTTCTCTGCTATTCGCTTGCATAATAAGATAAAATTTAATTTTAGGCTCTGTGCCCGATGGACGAACTATAATTTTACAGTTATCTTTTAGATCAAACCTTATTATATTAGAGTGCGGCAGGTCTTCATTTATAACCTTCCCATTTCTACTATCAAAAACAGTTGAATTTAAATAATCGTAAACTTTCAAGATATCCAAGCCCTTAAGTTCATTCGAAAAATTGTTTTTAAGTCGTCCCATAATATCTTCTATAATTTTTCCGCCATCAACACCCTTGACTTCAAAGCCCAAGGTTTTTTCGCCAAAGAAACCATATCTATTGTAAAGCTTTTCAAGAGCTTCGCACAAATTCATTCCTTCATCTTTGTAACAAGCGGCCATTTCAGAAACAACTAAAGCCGCCGAAACAGCATCTTTATCCCTAACATAAGCACCCGTCAGATATCCGTTACTTTCTTCGAACCCAAAAACGTAATCATTTTCACGTTCCTCTTTTTCGAGTTTCAGAATTTCGGATGCTATATTCTTAAATCCCGTAAGAACCTCCCGCATCTCGCAGCCATAATTACGAGCGATACTGTCCACCATCATTGTGCTGACTATCGACTTTATGGCAACAGGTTTTTTAGGAAGAGTTTTTGCTTCTTTCCGCTTGCTTAAAATATAATTAAAAATCAGCACGCCTATTTCGTTACCGCTTAAAATTTTATACTCTGATCCGTGCTTAACGCAAACGCCTAAACGATCACAATCAGGGTCCGTGGCAAGAATTATATCCGCATCTTTTTCTTTTGCAACTTTTAAAGCCTCTGAAAAAGCCTCTATATTTTCGGGGTTTGGATATGTACAAGTCGTAAAATTCCCATCGGGATTTTCTTGCGAAGAAACAACGTATAAATCTTTAACTCCAGCTTTTTTTAAAACCTTACTGACAGGAATATTTCCGGCTCCGTTTAGTGGTGTATAAACAACATTTAGATTTGAAATCGGAAAATTAAATATACGCTGATCCATTACATGTTTTTCATATTCTTCATAAACACTCGGGGCTACAAATTCAATTAATCCCAAACTTTTTGCAACTTCAAAATCTAAGATTTTAGTATCCGAAAATATATTCAAAGAGTTAATTTTTTCAAAAACTTTGGAAGCTATATCTTCAGACATTTGAGCCCCGTCTTCGCCATAGCATTTATAGCCGTTATACTCTGCGGTATTGTGGCTTGCCGTAATCATAACTCCCGCCTGAGCCTTTAAATTCCGAACGCAAAAAGAAAGAAATGGGGTTGGCATTAATTTATCGGTAATATAACTTTTTATTCCGTTACCCGCCAAAACCTTTGCGGTCTCCTTTGCAAAAAGCCCCGAATTATTACGTGAATCATAAGATATGGCAACTGAAATATCGCTTAAATATTTTTCAGTTAAAAAATTTGCCAACCCTTGAGTTGCACGGCGCACGGTATAAATGTTTATTCTATTGGTGCCTGCTCCCATAACGCCACGCAGACCCGCCGTTCCAAATTCGATAGATTTATGAAACCGCTCTTTTATTTCTCTGGCGTTGTTTTTTATACTTTCAAGCTCATTTTTAATTTGATCATCCTCCGCACGGCTTACCCATTTTGCGTACTCCTCATTAATATCCAATTTACCGGTCATTATCTTTTTTAATTCTCCCTTAACTAAACACATCATCTTAAAACACACAAACCCGTATTTTACCACATAACGATAGCTAATTCAACAAACAAGCAAAAAACGATCCTATATTTAGCTACTAGTTTTTGGGCCTGCCCAATTACTAAGTTTCTGCAGTATTTCCAAGTATTGTCGGGGATTCAAGCTTTCGAGTTTATCCACCTTGTAACTCGATAAAATATTTTTTAAAAGTTTTTCGGAGTTTTCGAAACCATTTATCACTTTATTTAAATTTTTTACATCACTATTCGAAATTTTTTCAGATTCCACCTCCGGCAAATCTTCCCCCGCATATATATAAAGCCCCAATCCAAACATAGAAATATTTTTAACCAAACACCGCATAATTGCTTTATTTATATCAAACATACTGGCAGCTTCCACCACTATATTTTTCTTATACTTTGAATCATAAGTATAGGGCTTTGACTTCATCGCTTTATTTGCGTTATCCATAACAGGGAGCCACATTTCGTGTGTAAGCCCATTTATGGTTACGCTCGTAAACACCATGTATCCGGTATCTTTATCATATACGTACGGAAGCTGATTTTCGCCAAAAAGTTTAACTTCATAACAGGCTTCGGGGTATTTTTTCTTTATCTCAGCCCACGCATATGGCCAAGAAATATAGCTAAGTCCATTTTTCTTTTCTATGTGATCGCCAACATTTATATTAAATAAATTTTCAAAAACAGAATTTTTCCCTTTCATAATACCTCCAATTTTCAAAGAACATTTAGAAATTAATACTAATATCATTTCCCCATTTTTTTACTTTATAATACAAAAAGGAGATTATTGTTAAAAACATTTGCAAGAATTGATTTTAATATTAATTTGTGGTATAATTAACATAAGTTTAATTTATACAAATGCACTTAAAAGGAGCACAATGTTAATGAATTTATTAAAAGCTAAAAACAAAATTCTGGCATTATTTCTTGCATCTTTAAACTTAGTTACCATAGCTGCACCGATTTCTTATGCACAAACTACGGATACAGCCGCGCAAGTAGCCGTATCGTCAAAAGAAAATATATCTCAATATGGATTTAGTCTTAAAAAGTCATTTTCCGTACAATGGCATGACCTTTTGGAGTACAGACACGAAAAATCCGGAATGTGGCTGGTTGTTGAAAAAAACAATAATGCTGATAAAAGATTTGAAATAATGGTTCGTACCCCTCCCGAAAACGATAAAGGAATAAACCATATAATAGAACACTGCGTGTTAAACGGAAGCGAAGAATACCCTTGCAAAAACATGCTTTGGGAACTCCACCAAACAGTATATAACACGTTTTTAAATGCTATGACATTTCCTTGCTACACGACATTTCCTGTGGCAAGTTCAGATGAAGATGAGCTGTTTTCCTTAGCAAAAATTTACACAAGCGGAGTATTTCACCCGGCGTTTTTAAAAGATGAACGTATATTTAAAAAAGAAGGAATCCGCTTCGAGCTTGACTCAGAAAATAAATTATCTCCCAACGGTACAGTGTTTAACGAAATGCAAGGAAATAACCCCGATATGTTAAACTCCGTATTAAAGACTATGTTCCCGGATACCCAAAGTAAAAACGTATCGGGTGGAATTCCTGAAAAAATAATGGATCTTTCCTATGAAGAAGTTTGCAACACATATAAAAAATACTATCACCCGTCAAATATGGTTGCCTATATGTCCGGCGATATAAATTACGAAAGATTCATGAAATTTCTCGATGAGGAATATCTTAAAAACTATGATAAGATAAATGTGGATCATATAAAGTACGAATCTCAGGATAAATCAAAATTGCCCGAAGAAAAAACCGTTTATTATTACAAACAAGCAACCGATAAAAATATTATTTCCGCCAATGTTGTTTCGCTCTTAGATTATGAGTTTTATATCAAAAATGAATATGGTCTTGATATTTTAGCTCAAATTATAAATAACGCCAACAGCGAAAGAACGAAATTTCTAAAAAGCAAAGGATACTTAGCCATCAGATCCATTGTTTACGATCGTTTCTACGATCCGGCGATGGTAATTGAATTAGATTCGGAAAAAGAAGATCTGGTTTCACCCGAAAACACAAAGAAAGTGCTCGGTGAGCTTTTTGAAAAATATCCGATAAGACAATCTGAAATAGATGCTATAATCGGCGCAAAAGATTTCAGCAAAAAATTAAACCGTGAAACAAATCTATACGATTCCTGTCTAGATTCAAGCCATTTCATAAAATCTTTCATAAAATTCGGCGATCCTTGCAACGATAAGTATTTTGGTATGTTAGAATCAAAGAGTGTATGGTGGAAAAAAATATGGCGCTATATTTCCAAAAAGTGCGGCTGCCAGTCATCAGATAAAATTGATCTTAATGAATTGACGAAAGATTTACTGCATAAACAGCATAAAACCATTATTGTGTTTAAGCCTTCTGACGACAAATCACTTAGCAGCAAAGAAAGATTAAAAGCAAAAATTGATTCTCTGCAAAATAAAAAAGATGAGCTTACTAAAAATTATCAAGAGCAAAAAGCCTGGGCAGAATCTCCGAACGACAGCCAAACTGTAAGTGAAATCAAAAAAATGTTTAAAAAACTATCGCAAATAAACACGCCTAAACTCGCTTGCGAATTAGAAGATAAAAAAATAGAAAATGTAAGTTGCTATCACTCTTTTCAGGATATCGGGGATTTCATTTCTTACAAATTGATATTCAATATAAGTAATTTAACACAAGAAGAGTTAAAATATGTTGAGTTGCTCGCCAACGCCTTAAATAACAACAATACTCAAAAACACTCCCGAGGAGATTTAAATGAATTAAAATCAGATACTTGCCGTTTAGTAAGCGTAGTAACAACTTCCACAGATGATAAAAACAGCAGAAGCGCATCTATGATAGTTGACATTGTAATGGATAAAAACAAATCCAAATCCGCAATTGAGCTATCAAAAGAGCAGCTCTTTGACATTGATTTTAAAGATATTCACTCACTGAAGAAATTTGTGGAATCTACAACTGTTCTAATGGCTTCAACCCCCAAGCCGCTTGCAAAGTTTTATGATATCTTAAGCAGAGAAATTTCTCCTATTTATAGCTATTTAAATAAAGACAAGAACTATGATGATACCGAAAAATTTTATAAAGAAATACAATCTAATTTATCGGATGAAAAATTTGTAGATTCGCTTGCAAGCAAACTAGAAAACTTGAGAGATAAAATTTTTAACATTAATTCATTGCAAGGAGCCGGAATATGCTCAACCGAAGAAAATGAAAAATTATCGGAAGAAAATTTAAAAGATCTTTTGGAACGCTTGAGCAAAAAAGATTTCGAACAAAAATCAGAAATAAATTTAGTCCCCGGCAACAAGAAAAATATTGCTTGTATAGATCCAACCACCTCCAATAACAACATCGCTTGTTTGGCGGATTGTAAAGAATTATCTGATAGCGCAGATTTTGACGTTACTTGCAGAATAATTACCGATAAATTTTTAGCGCCAAACATCCGTGAAAAAAGCGGAGCGTACGGAGCAGGCATTTCAAGAATACCGGGCACCGGAAAAATTGTTATAAATTCTTATTGCGATCCTAACTTAAAATCTTCAATAGATATTTTTAAAGGTATCCCTGAATTTATTAAGAATTTAAATCTTGAAAGTACTGAAATAGAAAATATTTCAAAAAGCCTTTTGGGAAATTCCTTCCCTAAAAACAAATTGGATTTATTTTCAAATCAAGTAGAAAAACTAATTTGCGAAAAATTAGATTACTGCAAAAAAATCAATTCAGATATTGATGCCATAAAAAATATAACAACAGAAAAAATAAAAGAACATGGCAAAATCTTAGAACAAGCAATATCTAATATGCAAATATATTTAATTTCAAGCGACCGCAAAAACATAGAAGAAAACACATTTGACGAAATATTTGAATAAAAGATGCTCTACAAAAAGTCCCGAGTTATATCGGGACTTTTTATTTTGGTTAAAATTAAAAAATTTAAGTATTGTTAAAACAAATCATTTGAAAAATTTTCGGTTAAAACTTCACATTCAAGAATTTTCTTTAAAATCTCTCTTAATTCTTTTCGCACGATTTCTTTAGAACTTTTTTCATCGTTGCTTTCCTTGATAAATCCTAAACACCCATAACACAAAAATCCCGCAATCTTCCTTAGACTATACTTAGGTTTTAAAAAATCGCTTCTTCTTTGAGTATGGATTTTTAAATATTTTAAGATATATTCATAAAGTGAAAAATTAAGATACGGATTTTCATAAGAACTTATATGCGAAAAAAATTCAAAATTACCATAATAAACATTCAAAACACAATCCAAAAAATTGCAATAGCTCTTTATGGAATCTTTTTCCGAATTGTTTTCGCTTTGTAACCGTTGGTACTCAATTTTTGCACTGTTAACCATATCTTTGGAGATATCTTCTATTAAATCATACTTATCTTTATAGTGGGCATAAAAAGTAATCCGACTCGTTTCAGAACTTTCACAAAGCTCTTTTATGGTTATTTTATCAAACGGCTTACTCAAAAGTAGATTCATAAATGTATTTTTTAAGTTTTTTTTAGTTTTTATAACTCGCCTATCCTTTTTCATTTGCTTACACATCTCCGATTTTGTATAATTAATTTACACACATTCTAATATGTAATTCTAATTGAGATTAATTCTTATTACAATTATATCACAATTATTTATAACTTTTATATGATCTTAGGAGTGCTTCAAATGGATTCTTTTGTTTTAAGTTGCTGCTCTACCGCCGATATGAGCAAAGAATATTTTAAAAAAAGAAATATAAAATATGCATGCTTTCACTATTCCGTGAACGGCAAACAATATCCCGATGATTTGGGCGAGACTATGTCACTTTCCGAGTTTTATGAAACCATAAAGGACAAAAATACGGATCTAAAAACTTCGCAAGTAAATTACGACGAGTTTTTAAATTATTTCACTCCATTCCTCGAGCAAGGAAAAGATATCCTGCATATATGTATCTCTTCGGGCCTATCCGGCGCTTATACATCTGCGGTTATGGCAAAAAAAGATTTGGAAATAAAGTATCCCGAACGTAAAATCTATATAGTCGATTCCCTTGCCGGCTCATCCGGTCAAGGGTTAATAGTAGATACTCTTGCGGATATGCGGGATAGCGGAAAAAACATTGATGAAATTTATAATTGGATTGAAAATAATAAACTTCGCATGCACCATTGGTTCTATACGGATGACTTAACCTTCTTTATACGTGGCGGCAGAGTTTCCAAAGTTTCAGGCTTCATAGGAACTTTACTTAAAATATGCCCTGTTTTGAACGTAGATGTAAACGGCAAGTTGATACCCAGATTAAAAGTACGCACAAAAACCAAATGTGCCGATGAAGTCATTGCAAAAATGGCTGAATATGCCGATAATGGCTTGGAATACAATAAAAAGTGTTTTATTTCTCATTCAAATTGTCTCCAAGATGCAAAGTTGCTTGCACAAAAAATAGAAGAAAAATTTAAAAATTTGAGAGGAAACATTGTTATAAGTAATATAGGAACAACAATCGGAAGCCATACGGGCACAGGCACTGTGGCATTATTCTTTTGGGGATCTCCACGCAAAGATTAGAAATACTCACCCTTATCTATAATTTTTTAATACTAGTAATTTTTAAAATATTACTTTCATAAAAACAATTTATTTCATAAACTAAAACATTGAGTAAAGACACACGGGC
>CAJLZR010000004.1 GCA_905211185.1 uncultured Oscillospiraceae bacterium
AAAAAAAAAAAAAAAAAAAGGGAAAAAAAACCCCCCCCTCAAAAAAGCGAAAACAAAAAATTAAAAGCAAAATTTAAAAAAAACACAGCAGAAAATTTTATGAATATATTTTTTAAAGATCAAGATAAAACGCTTATCATAATCCTTATAATTATTTTGATGGATAACGAAGAAAACCTAACACTTGTGATGGCTCTTATTTATCTTCTTACATAATCTTTAAAAAACGGAACTAATATAAAAATTTCCTGTTTTTTTATTTTTCTTGAGTTTGTAATTTGCAAACTTTTCGGTTTTAATTTCTGTAAGCGGAAGCATGTTTTCATCAAATTGTTCCTGCGGAATCATATAGCCAACTTTTAAAATAAGGTTGTTGTTTTTCCAAAAGGCGTCAATCGTATGTGGAAAAAAGCGATCAGTTCCGCTCATGATTTTTACGGAAAACTCTTTTTTAATTTTATTAAACTTATAAAAAGGGTCTTTAGCATCATCCAAAATATCATAATTAATGTCTTCCCCAAAAAGTTTTTCGTAAGACTTTTGAACTTCGTTTGCAGGAAAAATAATCATATCATTTTCATCGTAATCTAAATTTTTATCTTTTAGGTTCATGGCGGTATCCCACAAAGCTGATTTTATTTTTATTTTTTCGTCCAAAGGATTTTTTTCATCAAAATTTGGCGGATCTTCCATAACCACCGGCCAAATTAAACTATCGTATTTTTCATAACTTTCTATTTTTCGGCTTGTTTCAAAAAAACCGTTTTTAAAAGCAAAAACAGCCCAAAAAGAAAGCCCGATAGCCAATACAAAAAACACTCCGAAAAACTTTAAAAATCTATTTTTTTTCTTTCTTTTTTCTTTTTTTAGAAAATGTTTACCCTTTGGCAGAAGGCAAAAATTAAAAAAATCCCGAAGTGTTTTCTTTTTCTTACTTTTGTGTTTATAACCGTTCATTTTAAACCACCTAAATAATAATTATTTTCATAATTAAGATTACCGCTTGGATTTAAAAATATTTGTCATAAGCAAGGTGGTATTTTTTGTAAGTTTATAAATACAAACACAAAAAAATAAAAATATATAAAATAAAAAGCAGAACAATTTTGTAAAATGTCTGTGGTTTTTTATTGTTACTAAAACTTTTATTAAAAAAACAAATGATTATTCATACAAGTACAAATGCCTCCCGCATAGTTTTACAAATAAAAAAGAACCGAACGAACTTTTTTGCAGGTTCGTTCGGTAAAAAATTTTATTTTTTATTTTAACTTTATTCTTCGTTTTGCTCGGCTTCTTCGGGATCATTTGCTTCGCTATCTTCTTCGGAATCTTCTTCACGCGGAACGCACGCCATGGCAACAACTTTTCCATCGCCGACGAGCTTCATAACCTTAACACCTTTAGAAGGTCTTGAACACTTTCTTATTGTATCGGCATTTATTCTTATTATTATTCCGTTATCTGATATCAAAATAACATCCTCATCAGGACTCACGCTGCTAAGCGCCGCAACATTACCATATTTTTCTGTATGATAGTTTATAACGCCGTGTCCGCCGCGAGATTGCAGTCTATAATCGCCAACATCAGAAAGTCTTCCATAACCTGTTTCAGAGATAGTAAGAACAAGCTTTTCGCTATCCACAACCATCATTCCGACGACTTCGTCATCAGTATCGAGTCTAATGGCTCGAACCCCTCTTGCTGTTCTGCCAACTGCTCTTACATCTGTTTCTTTAAATCTTATGGACTTACCTTTTTTGGTAGCAACTATCATCTCTTGCGCTCCGTCGGTCATACGTACCCAAGAAAGTTCATCGCTTTCGTCCAAATCAAGTGCGATAAGTCCGCCTTTTCTTGCTGTATCAAAAGCATTAAGCGACGTTCTTTTGATTGTACCGTTTTTGGTAACCATAATAAGATATTTGCTTTCATCAAATTCAGAAACTTTAATAAGCGATGTTACTCTTTCTTCCGGTGATATAGGTAGTAAATTTGCAATATTCATACCTTTGGAAGTTCTTGAACCCTCATGAACCTCGTAGCATTTTAAGCGATATACTCTTCCGAAATTTGTAAAGAAAAGAATATAGTCGTGGCTATTCATAACAAAAAGGTCGTTAACCATATCTTCGTCGCGTCTGGCGAGTCCCGATATTCCTCTCCCGCCACGCTTTTGAGTTTTATAGCTATCAAGGCTCTGGCGTTTAATATAACCATACCTCGTCATAGTCAGAACGCATTCTTCTTGAGGAATTAAATCCTCAATGTCCACTTCTCCGCTGACGTTCTCAATAGCTGTTCTTCTTTCATCACCGAACTTTTCTTTTACTTCCAAAGCTTCATTCTTAACTATCTCACGGCGGCGATGATCACTTGCCAAGATATCTTTAAAATCCAAAATTTTTGCGGAAATTGCTTTTAATTCTTCTTCAATCTTTGTTCTTTCCAAACCTGTTAATCTTCCAAGCGGCATTTGCACTATCGCTTGCGTTTGGATATCATCTAGCCCGAACCTTTCCGAAAGTCTTTGTTTTCCTTCGGCAATTGATTTAGATGACCTTAGTATCGCAACAACTTCATCGATAAAATCAAGCGCTATCTTAAGGCCTTCTAAAATGTGGGCTCTTTCTTCAGCTTTTTTTAAATCAAACTTAGTTCTTCTTGTTATTACTTCAAGTTGGAATTTAATATATTCTTCCAAAACTTGTTTTAAATTTAAGATTTTAGGCTCTCCATCAACAATTGCGAGCATAATAACGCCAAAAGTGGTCTGCAATTGCGAATAATTATAAAGACGATTTAAAACTATTTGAGGAGATGCATCTTTTTTAATATCAATTTCTATGTGCATTCCGTTACGGTCAGAATGGTCTTCTATATGCGAAATGCCTTCAATTTTCTTATCTTTAACCATTTCTGCAATGTTTTCAATAAGCCTTGCTTTGTTTACCTGATACGGAAGCTCCGTAACTATAATTTTAAATCTTGAATTTTTATCTTCGACGATTTCTGTTTTCGCCCGGACAACTATCTTGCCTCTACCGGTTGCATAGGCCGAACGAATACCGGAGCGTCCCATTATTATTGCACCTGTTGGAAAATCAGGGCCTTTAATATGCTCCATAAGGTCAGAAAGCTCTGCATCCGGATTATCTATCAGGCAGCACATGGCATCAACAACCTCACGCATATTGTGCGGAGGAATGTTTGTTGCCATACCTACGGCAATACCGGTTGAACCATTAACCAAAAGGTTTGGAAACCTTGAAGGCAAAACAGTAGGTTCTTTTCTCCTGTCATCATAGTTTGCGGCAAAATCAACAGTATCTTTTTCTATATCGGTCAGCATTCTTAAAGATATTTTGCTCATACGAGATTCTGTATAACGGTATGCAGCAGGCGGATCTCCATCGACAGAACCGAAGTTACCGTGCCCGTCAACAAGCATATACCTCATAGAAAAGTCTTGCGCAAGCCTTACAAGAGCATCGTAAACGGAAGCATCACCGTGTGGGTGATATCTACCCAAAACGCTACCTACCGTGTTTGCACACTTTATATATGCTTTATCGGGGCTTAAGCCGTCTTCGAACATAGTATAAAGTATTCTTCTGTGAACAGGTTTTAAACCGTCTCTAACATCAGGAAGCGCTCTTGCAACTATTACGGACATTGAATAAGCAAGAAATGATTGCTTCATTTCTTTTTCTATATCAACGTCAATAATCTTAGGTTCTATAGTGTTTTGACTTTCCAAACCATTGCCGTTTATATTTTTTTCATCACCGTGATTATCCATCAAATACCCCTTTGAAATTAATCAACAAAATTATTTTATATTGTTGAAAATCAAACTTATTTTTTATGTTTAGGATTCGTTCCGGCAACAATCATTGCTTGAACGTCAGCTTTTAACTCTTCTTCTACCGCTCGAAGTGGGATTATTAAATCTAAACCTTTTTCAGAAAATATAAAAATCATATTTTCAAATTCAGAATACTCACAAGAACCATCAAGCGATATTTCACGTTCTATATTTCCGGAAGTTACCTCTATTTTATCAGGAAACACTTCCACAGAGTAATCGCTTTGCTCTAAGATATCTCTTACCAATCGTTTTACTCCCAAGTAAGGAGCAAGCCATATAAACGCCAGCGAAACAATCGGAAAAAGCGCAAGGAGCATGTAATACTTATTGGTACTTAAAAACCCTAAGACCAACATAATAACAAGTATCACTATCTGCATGGCAGTGTGCCTTTTTTGTTCTTTTCTGTTTTTTGCAAAACCTTCACTTTGCCGTATAAAATTCTCAACTTCGTCAGGTTTTAGTGTATATTTTATTTTTATTCCCGTGTTTTCATGTTCGTAATCTTCTGATTCATCATCTACAACTATTTGTGAATCAGCAGGTTCGTCTTGATTTTTTTGGGGCTCTGTTTCTTCTTCCTCAGGCCCTCGATAGTCATCGTTTTCGCCATTACCGTTTGTTGTTTCCGCAAGACTGCTTTCTTCGGAAAATTCTTTTCCTATCTTATTAAGATCAAGTGCACTGTTGTTACCTGTATCCACATGTGGATACGAATCTTTGCTGTCCATTTTATCTCCCTCTTAAGTTAAATATTGAACTAATCTTTAAAATCAAAAGATTAATTATTCGAATTATATATGTTTAAAATGTAAAATTCAACAAATTATTTAATTTTCTACACATCTAAATTCTGTACGTATTTTGCGTTTTTCTCGATAAATTCACGCCGAGGCTCAACTTTATCGCCCATAAGTATCGTAAATGTTTCGTCTGCCGCCGCGGCATCTTCCAAAGAAACTTTAAGCATTATACGGGTTTCCGGATTCATCGTGGTTTCCCACAGCTGTTCGGCATCCATTTCACCAAGACCTTTATAGCGCTGAATGTCGCTATTTCCCTCTATACCTTTTAGTATATCATCTCTTTCTTCATCTGTGTAAGCATAGAAATGCTTTTTGTTTTTTGTAATTCTGTAAAGCGGCGGCTGAGCTATATAAATGTGCCCTTGCTCCACGATCGGTTTCATAAATCTAAAGAAGAAGGTTAAAAGTAGTGTTCTGATATGTGAACCGTCGACGTCCGCATCGGCCATTATTATTACTTTTCCGTACCTGAGTTTGGAAGGATCAAACTCTTCGCCTATTCCACAGCCCAAAGCAGTAATAACAGGCATTAATTTTTCATTTCCGTAAACTTTATCAAGCCGTGCTTTTTCAACATTTAACATCTTACCCCAAAGAGGCAAAATTGCTTGAAATTTACGGTCTCTTCCGCTTTTTGCGGACCCCCCTGCGGAGTCTCCCTCTACAATATAAATTTCCGTTTCATCGGGATTTTTAGACTGGCAATCAGCAAGTTTACCCGGAAGCGAAGCTGTTTCCATTGCTGTTTTGCGCCGCACCAAATCTCTTGCTTTTTTTGCGGCGTCCCTGGCACGTGATGCTGAAATTGCTTTTTCGACTATCGATTTGGCAACCGCTGGGTTTTCTTCAAGGTATGCAGACATTTTTTCGGAAACTATTCCATCAACCAAACCTCTTATTTCTGTGTTTCCAAGCCTTGTTTTTGTTTGTCCTTCAAATTGCGCATTTCTAACTTTTACGCTAATTATCGCAGTTAAACCTTCACGGACATCTTCGCCCGAGAAGTTTCTGTCGTTCTCTTTTAGTAGATTATATTTTCTTGCATAGTCGTTTATAACTCTTGTAAAAGCCCTTTTAAATCCATCTTCGTGCGTTCCGCCGTCCATGGTATGAATGTTATTTGCAAAAGAAAGAATAAGCTCATTATAACTATCATTGTATTGGAGCGCCACTTCCGCACTTGCCGTGTTATCGGGCAAAACCCCCGAAAAACTTATTATATCTTCGTGAACTACCGCCAAGCCTCTTTTTTTGTGAATATAATCCACAAAACTTCTTATTCCGCCTTCGTACTTAAAGTCATCTTCTTTTATGTCTTCTTCATTTCTTGTATCTTTTAAAATTATTCTGACTCCGGCATTTAAAAACGCTTGCTCCCGTAGCCTTGTTTGCAAAACTTCGTAATCGTAAACGGTTGTTTCTTTAAATATTTCGGGGTCTGCTTTAAAAGTAATGGTTGTGCCTCTTTCTGAAGACTTACCGATAACTTCCAAATCGCTTACAATATTTCCTCTTTCGAACCTTTGCTTATATATTTTCTCGCCATCACAAACTTCAACTTCCAACCATTCGGAAAGAGCATTAACAACCGAAGCGCCAACACCGTGAAGTCCTCCCGAAACTTTATATCCGCTTCCGCCAAATTTTCCGCCGGCGTGCAGGACTGTGAAAACAACGGTAACAGCCGGAATTCCTGCGGTCGGATGTATTCCAACCGGAATTCCTCTACCGTTATCCTTAACTTTTATAATATTATCCGGAAGAATATATACTTCGATCTTATCGCAAAATCCAGCCAAAGCCTCGTCTATTCCGTTATCGACAATTTCGTAAACAAGATGATGAAGTCCCTTAGGTCCGGTTGTTCCGATATACATACCCGGCCTTTTTCTTACAGCCTCTAAACCTTCAAGGACCTGTATTTCACCCGCACCATATTTGCCACCGGGCTGAACAAATTCATTGCTTTCCAAAATATAACTCCTCCAAAAAAATTATTTGTAAAAATTTTCCTTACTCATCTTTAAGTTTTTTCTCTGTATCAACTACATTACATTCATTTTTTTTAACTAACTCTGCAAAGCACGTCATCACGCCTCATATAAAGAAACAAATATAATTGTTAAAAAAACCACAACGAGTTATCTTTGTTAAACAAAACAGCAAAAAGCGCTATAAGTGTTGTAACAACGATAAATAACCTTATCAATCCAAAAACACTATGTTTTACCTTAACAGAAGAAACTTTGTTGCAAGCTTCGCATTTAAAGTCAGAATTGCTTATAACAAAACCCGATTTTAAAAACCAACTTTTTTACCGCAATATGGGTATTTTGGGTATTCTAATTTATTCATAAAAAACTTTCTCCTTAAAAAACAACATTAGTTACTAAAGATTTCTCTCTCGGAATTATCATCTGTTACCTTGCTTAACTCTTGATTTTTTTGCTGTTTGGGTTTTCTGTTATTCCTCATTTTGCAAAGCTTTATACTAAAAGGCGAAAGAATATAAAATCCCAAAAAAATAAAAAGAACGGTAAAAAGACCAAACAAACAAAAACTGCCGCCAATAATAACAGCCAACAAAAAAACAACCAAAGAAGCAAGTTCAAATAAAAGCAGTAAACTAAAAGCTGTTGGTTTAATCACCACTTCCGAAAAATAATCGCAACATTTACATTCGTAAACAGTTTTATTTTTTATCAAAAAAGATTCCGGATAAAGTAGATTTTCGCCACAATAAGGGCATTTTGGTAATTCTAACTTATTAATGACGCTCACCCCATTTTAAAATAAAAGTAAGTTTTAAGTAAAAAACATTTATTGGCGCTTTATAAGAGTAGATGATAAAAACGGACTTATATAAACCTCTTCTTCCCCTTTTTTATCACAAACAATAAATGATTTTGGTAATTTTTCATCATTACTTACTATTTTACCTCTTTTTTCTAAATTTGACAAATATGTTCTGTTACTCTTATAAACAGTAAGTTTATCTATATCAAAAATTCCGACTATATCTCTTTTATCAAGAATAAGATCTGAATCTATTGTAACATACATAAAACCACTCCTTGCAGAACATATTTGTTTTTTTATAAAAAATCTTGCTAAAAATTAATTTCTTCCGAGATTTTGCCGTTTTTTATTTCAAACAACTTTCCTTCCATATCTGATTTTTTTAGTTTATCAAAAAAAGAACGGTCACAGTTGGTGATAAAAACTTGTTTGTTCTTAATTTTGCTTATCATATAATTTTTTCGTAAGTCATCAAGTTCACTCATAACGTCATCTAGCAAAACAATTGGGGGTTCTCCTATGTTTTTCTTTAAAATTTCAGCTTCTGCAAGTTTCAAACAAAGTGCGGCAGAACGTATTTGCCCTTGAGAACCGAAAAACTTTACTTTTTTTCCATCAACAAAAATATCAAGGTCATCTTTATGCGGGCCAATGTTTGTGGAGCCTGTTTTTAGGTCGGAAATAAAACTTTTTTTAAGTTTTATTTCGAATTCTTTTTTTATTTTTGATAATTCTATTTTTTCTTGCTCGTTATTCTTAAAAACAGTGCAGATATAATTAATATCAAGTTCTTCTTTTTGATCTGAAATTTCTTTGTATATCTCACTAACTTCTTTTTTCAGCAGATTTAAATAATCAAATCTTTCCCTTATTATTTCAGAGCCACATTCCAAAAGTTTTTCATTCCAAATCTCCAAAAGTTCTTGGTTTACTTTTGTTTTTTCGTTTTCATGTAAACCAATGTTCTTTAAAACAGCATTTCGGTTCTTTAGTATTTGATTATACCTTACAACTTTGGAGATATATGTCGGTTTTAGTTGGCAAATTGCCGCATCTAAAAATTTTCTTCTTCCTTCGGGACCCCCGCTGATAAGAGAAATTTGCAAAGGTGAAAACACAACCACCCGAAGTTTCCCTATTATACTGGTCGGATACGGTTTTGCAACGCCGTTTAAAAAAACTTTTCTCTTGCCCCCGCCAAAAAAAACCGATATTTCTTGGTCTCTTTTTTCGAAAAAGAATTTTCCTTCAATTCTTGCATTCTCTTTTTCAAAATTAACCAGATTTAAATCTTTTGTTCCTCTAAAAGACCTTGCGCCCGTAAACATCCAAACAGCTTCTATTAAGTTTGTTTTTCCTTGAGCGTTTTTCCCATATATAAAATTAATTCCGGGATTAAAAACAAGTTTGCTTTTTTCTAAATTTCTATACCCTTCCATTTTTAGCTCAAGAATCTTCACAGCTTTTTACCTCATAAAAGTTCGTACCGTCAACACAAAAAACATCACCGTTTTTTAGTTTTTTCCCGCGGCTTAAACACTGCTCGCCGCTGACAAAAACTTTTCCGTTTTTTATAATTTCTTTTGCTTCGCCGCCGGTAGATACTATTCCCGCTAACTTTAAACAGGAATCAAGTTTTATATTTTCCGTTGTTATTTTAATTATATTATTCGTAGAATCTTCCATTATAATCAACCTTTTAAAACTTATTCAGCTTTTATTCTGACGGGTAAAACAAGGAACAAGAAAGATTTTCCTTCTTTTGGAACAATTTTTATCGGATTTAAAGGGCCGTTTAAGTGAAGTTCTATTTCATCGCAGTCTGTGTTTTTAAGAGCATCGGTCATATATTTATTATTAAAAGCTATTTCGAATTCTTCGTCTATATTGCTTGAAACCGATATTTCGTCATCAGCTTTACCTATTCCAGTTATGCAAGAAATATGAATGTTTGACTTGGAAAGCAAACACCTGACAGGGCTTTTTAATCTATCTGTTATCAAAAGCGAAACTCTTTCTATGCTATCTATAAAATCTTTGGTGCTAAGCGATATTTTATATTTGCTCTTTTCGGGAACGGTAGATTTGTAATCTATAAATTCCCCTTCCAAAAGGCGAGAAACAACAGAGTAATCTCCCACATAAAAACCTATATGGCGCATACCTGCAGATATTTTAACCGTCTCATCGGTATCCGGCAAAAGATGCAGAACTTCCCGCAGCGTTTTTCCCGGCACCACAAACGATAGCTCCAAATTTTTATCTATTGGTTCACTTCTAAGAGCAAGTCTGTAACCATCAACAGAAACAAGGGTTATGTTTTTATTTTTTATTTCAAAAAGAGTTCCTGTATGAATCGGATTTGTATCAGCTTCAGAGACCGCAAAAACAGTTTGCCTTATCATGTTCTTTAAATCAAGAACAGGTAATTCAAAACATTTTGCGTTTTCGATTGTGGGCAAACTCGGAAATTCGGAAGCATCTATACCTACGAGTTTAAAAACACTCGAACCCCCTGCAATTTTTGCCGATAACTGCGCAGATACCTCAATTTGAACCAAATCTTCTGGAAGTTTACGAACAATTTCCGTAAGAAGGCGGGCATTCAAAACGATTTGACCGTCTTTTTTAACGGTTCCGCAAACAGAGGTTGTAATGCCAAGTTCTGTGTTATATCCGCAAAGTTCGATAATACCTGTGTTTTTTGCCGTAATTAGAATTCCTTCCAAGGCAGCTATGGTTGATTTTTGAGAAACTGCCTTTTGTACATTTGAAAGTGCTTCTACCAATTTTGATTTTTCGCAAGTAAATTTCAAAGAAATCATTCCTTTTTATAATTTTTCCAAAATTTTACAAATACTATTTTTTGCGAAAGTCAGTAAGAATAGTATTAAATAATTTAGTAATAGTAGTAGGGGCTGTTAATTTGTTGAAACATCATGCCAATTTAGTAACAGCGGAAAAATCTCTGTTTTTTAAGTGTTGATTCTTTGTTTAAGTTTTGTCTAAAAAAAACCTGGTGCCAAATAAATCAACAATTCGGTTGAAAGAATGTTGTTTAAAGTTAAAAAAATGTTGAAAGTTTTTTGCTTTAAAAATTTTTATCTGTCTCTTATATTTTTTATTATGTCCTCGACCATTGCTTTTGTTTTTGGGTCTTTGGATATGTTTTTTTCTACTTGCTGGAGAGCATAAACGATTGTTGAGTGATCCCTTCCGCCAAACTCATCGCCTATTGAGACGAGCGGCAACTGCGTTATTTCTCGCACAACATACATTGAGATTTGCCTTGCGTTTGAAATTGCGGCAGATCTTTTTGAAGAACGAATATCTTCGGCAGTTACGCTGAACGTTCTTGCCACTTCCTCTATTATTTTTTCTATTGTTACCGGAGGAGGCTGATCGTTATTTAAGATATCCGAAATTGCCATTTGAGCCGTAGGTATTCCCATAGGTTCTCCGCCAAGCAAGTGATGAGCTTTCATTTTTTTAACCGCTCCTTCTAATTGACGGATATTTGTTTTTAGTTTCTTGGCTATATATTCGCAAACTTCATTTGGCATTTTTATATCCAAAAGTTCGGCTTTTCTTTTAACTATTGCTATTCTTGTTTCAAAGTCCGGCGGCTGAATATCCGCAATAAGACCCCACTCAAAGCGTGTTCTTAAGCGGTCCTCAAGTGTTTGAATTTCTTTTGGCGGACGGTCGGAAGTCAGCACGATCTGTTTTTTTGCTTCATAAAGCGAGTTAAAAGTATGGAAAAATTCTTCTTGAGTAGAATCTTTTCCCGCGATGAACTGAATATCGTCAACGAGTAAGACGTCGGCTTGTCTATATTTTTGATGAAATTCGCTTGTTGTGTTTTTTCTTATGGAATCTATAAGTTCGTTCGTAAAGTCGTCGCCTTTTATATAAAGGCAAACTTTTTTAGGGTCTGTTTTTTTAATATCGCTGCAAATCGCATAAAGAAGATGAGTTTTTCCAAGCCCTGAATTTCCGTATATAAAAAGAGGGTTATAAGCTCCCGCAGGATTGGAAGCAACGGCTAAAGCGGCGGCGTGCGCAAATTTATTTGAAGAACCCACTATGTAAGTATCGAACGTAAATTCATATTCGGAATCGATTGCAAGATTTTGGTCGCTTTTTTTGCCTGATGATTCCACTTCGTCAGGTATCATAAAGCAAATATCAATTCCTGAGCCAAAAATATCGCTAAAAGCTTTGTTTAAAAGCGGAAGATAACACCTGTTAAGTGTTTGCCTATGAAATTCGTTTGGAACCATAAGAACCGCTTTTCCTTCGTCAAAATCAAGTTTAACCGGTTCTATACGGCTTATCCATGTTTTGTAAGCAACGTCTGTTATGCGAGTTTTGCAAAAATCGCAAATTAAACTCCAAGCCTCATCAAAAGAGTTCACTAAAGATACCTCCTGTAAAAATTATCTATACTTTCTTTGATTGCCGAAAGTATTAAATTATACATCAATTATATCTTTTTTGAATAAAGTTTTCAACAAATCAAAGCGAATGAAAAAGTAGATAGAAAATATTCAAAAATCATTACCAAAAAACACAATTTTTATTGATAAAACCAAAAGCAAGTGTATAATTTATAGAAAATCAACAAAAGAGGTGGCTATAATGAAACAAGAAAAAGAATATTTATGCGGGGATGCCGGTGATGTAAAAAAACTAAAATTGCCGGAAATTAGCAATAACGATGCAGCGACGAAGAACTTAGGAAAGTTTTTTGAATCTATTAAAATCTTTTTGGTTAGCATGAAAACAAAAACTTCCAAAAAAGAAACAGAAGAATCTGTTATTAAAGATCTTGATCAAAAGCATTTTAGACCTAGAATGCGCAGTGGATATGAAAAATTTCTGGTTAAAGTTTTTGAGTTGCTTAATAACAGAGTTTCAGGAACGTTATCCGAAAGGTTAGTTAAAGTGCACGGCGAATGTAGCGGATACTGTAGGAGTGGAAAAGATGCAGATCGGAAAGAAAAAGTGGAGAAACTTAGTAAAGTTTTTAGCGATGTTTTGAATATTGTAAAAGAAGAAGACAAAATCCATAAATTTAAGATTTTTAGTAACGATGCGGATATTCAAAATAAAGACAGCACATGGGAAAAAGACGAAGTTGTAAAAGCTATTTTTGAAGATGGCGTTAAAGAGATACCTGCAAATGCTTTTAACGGAGCAAAAAATTTAATAAAGATATCTTTTGGCAAGCATATCGGGAATACTACTAAGTGTGAACCTAATAACAAAAGCTCTTGTAAAATAGGGGCCGGTGCTTTTAAAAATTGCCCGAACTTAAAAGAGATAGCTTTCTTCCCAATGGAAGATAACAGCGAAGAGCAGGTAAAGGCTGCTTTTGATGAACCTGTTGTAAAGAGAATAGAAATAATGCGCTCCGATTACAAACAAAAATCGGAAAAAGCCGGAGAAAAACACAGAAGTTCTGTTTTCCATCCGATTGTAATAGTTTAGATTATATTTTTACATAGTATAGCAGAGGCGCATAATAAAATATGCGTCCTTTTTTGTGCGGTTTTTAGAATGGTTGACAATTTGGTTTTTTTAATATATAATTATTCGGTAAAGTATTTGTTTTTTAAAAAACGTTTTGCCGTAAACAGAAAAAAGAGATTTCTGTTTAGGTGTTAAATATGCATAGGAGGGGAATTATCAATGCTCAGAACATACCAACCAAAGAAGCTCCACAGAAAAAAAGAGCATGGCTTCAGAAAAAGAATGGCTACTCGTAACGGCATAAAAGTTATTGCAAGAAGAAGAGCTAAAGGAAGAAAAAGATTAACTTACTAATTCATGTTGCGTTTGTGGCGTCAAGAAAACCCATTTTAAAAAAATAAGACCTTGACGGGTCTTTATTTTTTTGGTAAAGAGAAATAAGGTTTTTGTTATGAATAAAAACGAAACAATCAAAAAAAACAGAGATTTCAGAAGGCTTTATAACAAAGGAAAATACTTAGCTTCGGCAAATATTGTTACATATGTAATCAAAAAAAGGGTAAGTAAAACCAAGATAGGAATTACAACGAGCAAAAAAACAGGAAATGCAGTTCAAAGAAACAGGGCAAGGAGAGTTATAAGAGCGGCCTACTTTTATTTAAAACCGATTGTTAAGAGTGGTTTTGATATTGTTTTTGTTTCAAGGCAAAAAACAAGCATGGTTAAAATGCAAGAAGTTTTAAAGGATATGAAATATCATTTTAAAAAACTCGGTGTTATAAGCGTTTCTGAAAGTTTAGGAGAATAACAAAATGAAGTTTTTAGTTTTAAAACTCATTCGGTTCTATCAGAAATTTTTATCGCCGCTTAAAAAACCTTGTTGCAGATTTTATCCTGTTTGTTCGAATTATGCGCTGGAAGCTTTTTCAAAACATGGTTTTTTTAAAGCAAGTTTTTTAAGTTTAAAGCGGGTTTTAAGGTGTAATCCTTTTTGTAAAGGTGGATATGATCCCGTACCAAAAAGCAAACGTAATAAAAAAGATATTTGATATATAAATGATTTGTGATAATATTTTTATTATCATGGTTTATAGAAACGGTTTTTTAAAAGGAGAGTTTTAATTTGGGATTTTTATTTGATTCACTTAGCAGCATGTTCGGTTATGTTTTGTGGTTTTTCTTTGATGCCGTCAGTAATTATGGTTTAGCAATAACGCTTTTTGCGCTGGTTGTAAATATTATAATGTTTCCTCTTGCAATAAAACGCCAAAAAAGTATGGCGAGTAATGCAAGAATGGCGGTAAAACAACAGGAACTTAAGAAAAAATATGAAAAAAACCCAAGAAAATATAACGAAGAAGTTGCAAAACTTTATGAATCTGAAGGTGTAAACCCGATGAGCGGTTGTTTTGCAACGATGGTTGTTCCGCTTATTTTATGGACAGGTATTTTTGGAGCTGTTACCAAGCCGCTTCAAAACACTTTACATATTCCGGCAGATAAAGTTTCTGCTGCGGTTACGGCTGTTTGTGAAAACACAGGCGAAGAAAACAAAATGGCAAGAAATTATCGCGAACTTCAGGTTGTCAGAAGTTTTGATAGCGTAAAAGATAAGCTTACCATGTTTGATAAAAAAGAAATGGAAGACTTAGAAGAATATAGCCACGGATTTAACTTTTTTGGTATAAATCTTTTGCAAACACCTAAAGGTTCAGCTTTCAGCGAGTTTTTATGGTTAATACCTTTACTTTGCTTTGTATCGTCTGCGGCGGCTATGTATATAAGCCAAAAGATGATGGGTATGCAAAACACCATGCAAGGTTGCAATAAATTTTTGCCCTATGGTATGCTTTTATTTACGGCTTATATAGCGTACACTATTCCCGGAGCTGTCGGACTTTATTGGGTTATAAACTCGGCAATCGGGGCAGTGCAAAATATAGTTCTTAATAAATTTTATAATACTTATACCATTAATGCTCACGATGAAGCGGCAAGAGCGGCTTTACTTTTTGAAAAAGAAAGTAAGATTACAAGTGAAAATAATTAAAAGGTTTGTTTTGGGGATATCTACGGAGGTGCTTATTTATTTATGATTAACGAAGTTTATGCTTCTGAAGAAACAGTTGCTTTGGCAAAAGAGAAAGCATGCGGTATGCTTGGTGTTACGGAAGATAAAGTTGAGTTTGAGGTGCTGCAGTTTCCTTCCAAAAAAGTTCTTGGAATGTTTGGCGGAAAACTGGCGCAGGTAAGGGCTGTGCTTAAACAAAGCGTTTCCGAAAAAGCAACTAAATTTTTAAAAGAAATGTTTTTCTACATGGGAATGGAAAAGCTTGAAGTTAAGTTAGAAAAAGAAGAAGAGGGTTCTTGCTATATAAAAATTACAGGTGATGACGTTAAGTATATCTTAGGAAAACATGGCGATATTTTAGATTCCATTCAGTACATAACAGGTCTTGTTTCCAACGAAAAAAACAAAGATTTTTGTAAAGTGCGTTTAGAAGCCGGAAATTATAGAGAAAAAAGAATGCAAACACTCGAAAAACTTGGCAGACATATTGCAGAAAAAGTTTTAAAAACAGGAAAAAGATTTTCGCTCGAGCCGATGAGGTCCTATGAACGCAAGATTATACATGATTCAGTCGGACAGGTTGAAGGCGTAAAATCTTGGTCTGAAGGCGAAGGTGAAGGAAGGCACGTTGTTGTTTCGCAAACAAAAAATGAACAGCAATAGTTTTTGCTTATAGATTTTTTAGTTTATTTTTGCTCCCTGCTATTGTTGAAGGGAGCAATTAAAATTTTTAACGTTAAAAGAAAAGAGTATATAAGTATGAATACAATAGCAGCTATTTCCACAGCGCACGGCGTTGGCGGGATAGGAGTTATAAGAATATCGGGTGAAAACGCCGTAAAAATAGCCGAAAAAGTGTTTGTTCCTTTTGTTGGGGAGCAAGTTGATTGTTTGCAAAAACTGGGCGGTTATAGAGCAAAATACGGGAAAATAATCGAAAGTGGAGAGTATATCGATGAAGCTGTTGCGCTTGTTTTTAAAGCGCCACACAGTTATACCGGTGAAGATGTTGTGGAAATATCTTGCCACGGAGGGCTTTATCTTACAAAACGTGTGCTCAGAGCTGTTTTGGAGGCGGGTGCTCAGCCCGCAGAGGCCGGAGAGTTTACTAAAAGAGCGTTTTTAAACGGAAAAATAGACCTTTCGCAAGCGGAATCAGTTATGGATTTAATTTCCGCAAAAAGCAAGTGTGCAAATAAAGTTGCTTTTGAGATGCGCCAAGGTAAATCGTCAGATAAAATAAATGAAATAAAAGAAAAGCTTACTGATATTTCCGCTGGACTGAGTGTTTGGGCGGATTATCCCGAGGAAGATATTCCACAAATAGATAAAAAAACGTTGAAAAAAAGCGTTTTGGAGATTACCCAAAAACTTGAAAATATGATAGATAATTACGATACTTTTAAAGCTATTAAAAACGGCGTAAAAACAGCAATTATAGGGCGGCCGAATGTTGGAAAATCAACTCTTATGAATTTGCTTGCCGATTCTCAAAAATCTATAGTTACGGATATTCCCGGTACTACAAGAGATGCTATAGAAGAAAATATTATGATAGGCGATATTCCCGTTTGTTTGATCGATACCGCGGGAATTCACGAAACTTACGATAAAGTTGAAAAAATAGGGGTCGAAAAAGCAAGAAAAACAATGAAAGAAGCTGAAATTACTCTTTTTATGGTTGATGTCTCCTCCCCACTTAGTAATGAAGATAAAGAACTTTTAAAGGAAATTGATAAAGAAAAGACCATTATATTGTTAAATAAATGCGATAAAGAAAAGAAAGTAAAAAGCAACGAATTACTAACATTTTCTGATAAAATTGTTGAATTATCGGCACTAAAAAACCAAGGTACGGAACAACTAAAAGAAATTATCGAAAATATGGTTGGTTTATCAAAGTTTGATCCGTCTGAAGCGGTAATTTCCAACGAAAGGCAGCTTTATTCCTTAAAAAAAGCAAAATCTATTCTAAATCAGGTTTTGTCCGAGCTCGAAATTGGTATTACTCTTGATGCGATAACGGTTTTGCTTCAAGATGCGCTTGATTTATTTATGGAGTTTACGGGAGAAAAAGCAAGCGAAGCAATTGTAAATAAGGTGTTTTCCAAGTTTTGTGTTGGAAAATAGTTTTTAAAAATAGTTTTTATATGGTTTATATTTTTAGAGGTGTAAGTTTTGGAAAAGGAAGAAAGTTTAAGTAAAAATTATTTCATGGAAGAATATGACGTAAGCGTTATAGGAGCAGGACATGCCGGTATAGAAGCAGCTTTGGCAAGCGCACGACTTGGCTGCAAAACTGCTGTTTTTGTTATAAATCTAGATTCTGTTGGAAATTGCCCGTGCAATCCTTCAATTGGCGGTACTGCAAAAGGGCATTTGGTGTGCGAAATTGATGCTCTTGGCGGAGAAATGGGAAGAACCACAGATGAGTGTTTTTTGCAAAGCAGAATGCTAAATTTGGGCAAAGGCCCGGCTGTTCACTCGCTTAGGGCTCAGATTGATAGAAACAAATATAAAGAAATAATGAAGCATAAGCTCGAGCTGCAGGAAAATCTTAGTTTAAAGCAATCAGAAATAATTGATATTAGTTTTGATAAAAACGAAAATAAGTGGTTTTTAAAATCAAGAAATAATATGGTTTTTAAGTCTAAGTGTGTAATTTTGGCAACAGGTACGTTTTTAGAGGGTGTTGTTCATATCGGAGAGACTTCCTATCAAAGCGGCCCTGACGGAATATTTCCTTCTGTATTACTTGGCGAGTCACTAAAAAAGCTCGGACTAAAACTTAAAAGATTTAAAACAGGAACTCCGGCAAGGGTTTTAAAATCAAGTATAAATTTTGAAGGTCTTGAAGAGCAAGTTGGTGATGAGAAAATCGTTCCATTTTCAATGGATACCGAAAATATAGGAGAAAACAAAGTAAAATGCTATATCTCTTGGACGAACGATAAAACAAAAGAAGTTATACTTAAAAATATCCACAGAGCACCGATGTATAGTGGGAAAATAGGGGGCGTTGGCCCTAGATATTGCCCGAGTATTGAAGATAAAATAATGCGTTTTCCAGATAAAAAAAGGCATCAATTGTTTATAGAACCTTGCGGATTAAATACGGAAGAAATGTATTTGCAAGGAATGTCTACATCACTTCCCGAAGAAGTGCAAATAGAAATGTATAGAACAATTCCTGGGCTTGAAAACGTAAAAATCATGAGAGCTGCTTATGCAATTGAATATGATATTGCCGACCCAGAACAAATGAATTTAAGTTTGGAATTTAAAGATTTCCCGGGACTCTTTGGTGCGGGGCAATTTAACGGAAGTTCAGGTTATGAAGAAGCGGCGGCACAAGGGTTAATTGCGGGGATAAATGCAGCACTTAAAGTGAAAAATAAAGAACCGCTTATTTTGGATAGAGGAAGTTCATATATAGGGACGCTAATTGATGATTTGGTCACAAAAGGAGTGCAAGATCCTTACAGAATGATGACGTCTCGTTCTGAATATAGATTAGTTTTGCGGCAAGACAATGCCGATGAAAGATTAACTCCAATCGGAAGAAGAATCGGTTTGATTACAGATGAAAGGTATAAAAAATTTGAAGAAAACCAAAATCTTAAAAAAGAGGAAATTTATAGGGTAAATCATACCGTTATATCGCCAAGTGATGCTCTAAATAATATGCTTGTTTCACGTGAAACATCACCTATAATTACTGGTATTAAAATGAGTGATTTGCTCAAAAGACCGCAGATTACTTATGATGATTTAAAAGAATTTGATAAAAGTAGGCCTGCAATTGATGAGTCTATTTTTGAAAAAGTGCAAGTTGAAATAAAATACGAAGGATATATAGCAAGGCAAAATAATCAAATAAAGGAGCTTCGGCGTCTTGAAGAAAAAGTTTTGCCAAGCGATATAAATTATAAAGAAATTAAAGGATTACGTTTGGAAGCGACCGAAAAACTTGGAAAAATAAGGCCTGAAAATATAGGACAAGCTTCAAGAATTTCAGGCGTCAGCCCTGCGGATATATCAGTTCTTATAATTTGGCTTGCATCTAAATCTAAAAAAGGAAATTAGTTTATTATGAATATTTTATTTGAAGAAGCAAAAAAAATCGGAATAAACTTAGATGAGGTTCAGCTTGATAAGTTTGAAAAATATAAGAATTTTTTGCTTGAATATAATTTGCATACCAATCTAACATCTATTACAGAACCCGAAGATATAGCAATAAAACATTTTTTAGATAGCATATTGTTTTCTAAATTTTTTAAAATACCGGAAAAAGCGAAAGTTATAGACGTCGGAACAGGTGCAGGATTTCCGGGAGTGCCTTTAAAGATATTGCAGGCGGATATAAATTTAACTTTGGTTGATAGTTTAAATAAAAGAATAAAATTTTTAAATGAGTTGTGCGAAAAAATAGATATTAATGCAGAAGTTATACACGCAAGAGCAGAGGAGCTTAGTCATAAAGAAAAATATAGAGAAAAATTTGACATTGCGGTTTCAAGGGCTGTTGCACCGCTTAATGTTTTGTGCGAATACTGTATTCCATATTTAAAAACAGGCGGATTTTTTGTTTCACTTAAAGGAGCAAATTTTGAAGAGGAAATAAAAAATTCAAAAAATGCACTGA
>CAJLZR010000005.1 GCA_905211185.1 uncultured Oscillospiraceae bacterium
AATATAAAAAACGACATGGAACTTCCCCAAATGGAAGATAATTTACAAAGCGATGAGGAATACCACGCCCCGAATGAAAAAACATATAAAATAATCGAAACACACGTCGGAGCAGGCGGAACAAAATGCGAAAATTTCTATATTAAAAACACGACAGGACAAAATATCGATTTTTCTGGTTTATTAAGCCAAAAACCCGATATAAGTATAAAAAACACCTCCGAACCCCAAGTACTTATTTTTCATACTCATACCTCTGAATCTTATATGAACAAAGATAACGGATTTTTTTATGAAAGCTTTTATCCAAGATCCTTAAACAATTCAAAAAATGTTATAAGAGTAGGTGATGCAATAACGGAAAAGCTAAAAGAGCATGGTATAAATACTATTCACGATACAACATATCACGATAATCCCTCATATAATGGTTCTTACTTACGCGCCGAAAAAACAATAAAAAATAATCTGCAAAAATACCCTTCTTTACAGGTTGTAATTGATATTCACAGAGATAGTCTGGGCTCCAAAGAAACAGGAAAAACAAAGCCTACATTCAAATACAAGGATAAAAAAGCCGCTCAACTTATGATAATTTCAGGGTGTGATCCCGATAATTCAAATGGATTCCCAAATTGGCAAAAAAACCTAAAACTTGCACTAAATATCCAAAAATACTGCGAAAACATGTTCCCCGGCATTACACGGCCTCTTAATTTCTCGAAAGTTAAGTATAATGAGCATTTAACTCCGGGCTCGCTGCTTATCGAAATCGGCAGTGACGGAAACACTTTGGAAGAGGCTGTATATACAGGTTCTATGTTGGGAGAAGCGCTATCTAAGCTTTTAAATGATTTAAAAAAATAGGAGAAATATAAAAAATGAATAAAAAATCGAAAAAATATTTTATAGTATCAATGCTATCCACTTTATATGCATTATTTTTAATGTCCGGACTTATAATAGTTGAAAAAAATGCGAGAAACACTATACTTAAAGACAATCCGCCGTTTTTATCTTATAAAACAAACGATTATAGACTCGAATTTATAAAAATTCACTTCATGGGCAAAGATTATGTGTTTAATTTTGAGAAAAAAGTGATATAATTAAAATTTAGAAAATGGTTATCGTGCAAAAGGAGGTTTATTGCCATAAAAAAACTAAAAATATACTTTATAATACTTTCTCTTGCTTTTTGTGCGCCGCACTTATGCTCAGCAAAAGAAAATTCAAACAGTACCAAGCAATCTTCGAGTGCCACACCATCAGCGGCAGAAAAAAACACACAAACAAAGGAAAAGAAGACTGAAAATCAAAGCAAAAAGGAAAACCCGGCAAAAAATAACAATGGTTCAGCAGAAGGCACAAACCAACCCGAAAGTGAAACAAAAAAAGATGATGCCCAAAAGGAAAATTCTGAAAATAAGACTGTTAAAAGCAAATCACCGGTTCCAAAAATGAATAGTATATTATCCGAAAAATCTACCGACGATAACCAAAAAGCAACTAACGGTAACGAAAATGAAGCAAAAGAACTTTCAGAAGTCGAATTTAATTTACCCGAAGTAAAAGATGAAGAAGTAAGCGCATCACCAAACACGCCTCTGCCCGAAAGCAATACCGAAGCAAGAAGCGTTCCAAAAACAATACTTGCATGGATTCTTATAGTCGCAGGAGTTGCGGTAATACTCGGTGCCATTATTTTGAACTTAAAAATGCCACATGGTATGAACCTTAAATATCACGAAAAACATGGTATAAAATCCGGCAAACGCAAAAATAAATATCGTTTAAAATATAAGTAAAGGGGTAAAAATTATGGAAAGCAGTAAAATCGAAACTTTAGAAAATATAAAGAGTATATACTTCATAGGTATTGGCGGCTCGGGTATGTTCCCTTTAGCCTCCATTTTGCATGAAAAAGGGTTTTCGGTTAGCGGCTCGGACATATACGAATCGGATACTTTAGAAAAAGTAAGAAAACTTGGAATAAAAGTTAACACCGAGCAAGTAAAAGAAAATATTTCGGGGCAAGATTTAGTTGTATTTTCCGCAGCAATCAAAGAAAGCAACCCTGAAATAATAGCAGCAAAAGAGCAAAATATACCGATAATAGAGCGCAGCGTCATGCTTGGAATAATCTTTAAAAAATATAAAAACTCCATAGGGGTTTCAGGCACGCACGGCAAAACAACCACCACTTCTATGATAACTTCCATACTAATCGATGCTCAAAAATCCCCCACTGCAGTTATAGGTGCAACATTTAAAAAAATAGGAGGAAACAGCTGCGTTGGAAGCTCAGACATAATAGTTGGCGAAGCTTGCGAGTATGTCGATAGCTTTCTAAAGCTATATCCAAGCATTTCCGTTATAACAAATGTTGAGGCTGATCACCTTGATTACTTTAAAACTTTTGAAAATGTAAAAAAATCATTCCATCAATTTGCAAATCAAACCTCGGATTATGTGGTTGTAAATGGTGACGACAAAGATGCGCTTGAATGCACTCAAAATATAAAAGCGCAAGTGGTTTCGTATGGACTTTCCGAGAATAACGATTACTTTGCGAAAAATATCACATACAACAAGCTACAACATGCGGATTTTGATGTGTTTTGCGGAAATAAAAAATTAACGCATATAAGTTTAAAAGTTACAGGAAAGCATAATGTTTATAACTCTTTGGCTGCCTTGATTGCGTGCGAAAAAGTGGGAGTAAACATTGATTTGATAAAATCGTCACTCGAAAACTTCACAGGCGCACACAGAAGATTTGAATTTTTAGGAAAAATAAACGGCATAACCGTGGTAGACGACTTTGCGCACCACCCCACAGAGCTTTCAACAACTTTGAAATCCACCGCAAAAATGGGATTTAATACTGTTTGGGCAGTATTCCAGCCGCATACATTTTCTCGCACTGCAATGTTTTTAGATGATTTTGTAAAAGCACTTTCCAATGCCGATAAAGTTATCGTTTCCGATATATTACCCGTCCGAGAAACAAACACATATAACATATATGCACAGGATATCGTTGATAAAATGTCTAATGCAAAACATATTCCGGATTTTGAAGGCATAAGCGATTATGTTTGCGAAAAAGCCAAAGACGGAGATTTAATAATAACCCTTGGCGGCGGAAACGTTTATAAATGCGCAAATATGATAGTAGAAAAACTAAAAAACAAAAGTTAAACTCAGTAAATTATCTTTTACACATTTTTTGGATATGCTATAATTAACTTTGCTAACACATTAATTAAGAAAGGTTTGGTTAAATGTCTATATCATTTGAAAACAGCAACACAAAAATCAATTTAATGAAAGCATTTGCCGGTGAAAGTCAAGCAAGAAATCGCTATACTTTTGCAGCATCGCAAGCTAAAAAGGAAGGGCTCCAGGTAATACAAAAAGTCTTTGAATTTACGGCAAATCAGGAAAAAGAACATGCCGAGGTTTTTTATAAAAAATTAGCTTCACTACACGGAACAAACATAAATATTGAAGGTGGATATCCCATCGATATATACGATTCCTCGCTCGACCTTTTAAAATGCGCTCAGCACAACGAATATGAAGAATATAACGATGTTTACAAGAGCTTTGGTGACGAAGCAAAATCAGAAGGATTTGAAGATATTGCAAAACTTTTCTACGATGTTGCGGAAGTTGAGAAAGTTCACGGCGACAGGTTTGGAAAATTCATTAAGCTCATTGAAAGCAAAGAATTATTTGAATCCACAAAAGAAGAACGCTGGATTTGCTTAAATTGCGGTTACATATATACCGGAAAAGCAGCGCTTAAAGTATGCCCGGTTTGCGATCATGGACAAGGCTATCAAATGCGCCATGACTGGATACTAATTTAATTACATATAAAAAATTTAGAATTAAAAAGAGGTAAAAAATCAATGGAAAGAACTTATATAATGCTAAAGCCCGACTGTGTAAAAAGAAGATTAATGGGTAAGGTAATTTCAAGAATCGAAAAAAAAGGTTACACCATAACAAACATGAAAATGATGAACCTCAGCGAAGAAATTTTGCGTGAGCATTACGCACATATCGCAGACCGCCCGTTTTTCCCTGAAATTGTCAGCTATATGACTTCAGGCCCGGTCGTCGGAATGATAGTTGAGGGCGAAAATGTGGTAAAAGGCATGAGAATTTTAATGGGCGCCACAAAGTTTGAAGAAGCAACAGCCGGAACGATCCGTGGCGACTTTGCAATGAGCACGGCGGAAAATATCGTGCACGGTTCAGACTCCCCCGAAAACGGAGAAATCGAAATAAAAAGATTTTTCGGCGAAAACGCTTAACCGATAAATAAATTATAACTATAAAAGCTTGAGATTTACTCTCGAGCTTTTTGCTTTGTACATAGAAAACCACACGATAGTCGCATGGGTCGTTTGTTTTTTGTAAAATTTAAGATATTATTTAAAAATCATAAACTTATTTTTTGTTTTTTTATCGGCAAAATAAAAGGTACGCATTTAACGAACTTCAACCCCATAAATTTTGATTTATATCTATTGACTTTTGATTAAATTCGTGATATAATTAGAGCATAAAATATTTAAAAAAGGAATGTTATCATGAATTTTAAACGCATTACAAGTGCCATTTTAAGTACGGCTTTAATCGGAACATCTTTTAATGTTCGTGCAGCTGAAAACGAAGTAGCAGTGGCTTCTAAAACTACTAAATTGACAACTATACGAAAAACATCACAGTTACCAAAAAGAAAACGTCCACCCAAAAGGCTCGCGCCGGCCAAAAGAAGTAATGCGCCACAGAAGAAGCAAACAAATATAGAGGCTTTATGGGGAACTTTGAAGCCTTGGCAGCAAAACTTCATACTCTATGGCATACTTCCGGCATCGGCGATGATTGGAATTTATGAGCTTTATAAGCATTTCCCGTCCGGTGGGCTTCCGGCTGAATTTAATGGTTTCGATTGGCATCAATTTGTTACAACAGTTCATGCATATGTACGTATTAGAAACACCGTTGCGGAACGTGAAATACCCTGGAACGTTCGCGATGATTTCGAGCATCATATACAAGAGTTCTATAATACCGAAAATTCTTTTTTCGATCTTGAAGGATTTCAGGGAGCTAAAATAATTAGACGTGATGTTAGCCGCTATGAACTTGACCATTGGGTTCAAGATGTTAACAATCTTATAGAACAAGAAGAAAGACGCAGAGAAGAAGAAGCAAGGCGCAGAGAAGAAGAAAGGCGCAGAGTTGAAGAAGCAAGGCGCAGAGAAGAAGAAGAAAGATTGGGCGAACCTACCTTTAGGGATTTCAACTGGAATGATTTTGTTACGATAGTTCAAGAATACGCAAGATTTAGAAGTACAGCTGACGAGGCGACACTTCCCGAATATGTTGAAAGATTATTTCACGCTTACATGGAAGAGCATGTACCAGCTCCCGGCTATATTTTCAACCGTGATGCATTTATAACAAACAAAATCGGAGGAAACGTTATTCAAGAGAGGGATGCTATGAACAGACCCATTTCTGCTCGTATGGCTATCGACACTTGGCGAGCACAGGTTTTCGAGTTTCTACTAAATCAAGGAGCAGCTCAGGAGAGAAGAGGAGGGCGAGACTTAGATGCCGAGGGTTCCAGAATAGATTTTTCGGGCATTCGTGAGATTATGTCACAATTTGCTGCTATAAACTTTGACCCTGTGAGCGAGGCTGCCCTCGGGCAACGTATGTTGGAATCGCCCAATGGTGAACACAATTGGGTAATATTTACCCTTATAAGCAGTAAACTTGAAGAAACCCTTAGACTACACGGCCGTATAGCTACCGATAGTGAAATACAATCCGCACTCAGATTCGGCACTTGTTCCGCTGAAGTTATTGATGAGTGGATAGCGGAAATGAGAACTTTCCTGAATGTTAACGTTCCGAGAGAGAGGTTTAGTTTGAAGCCGGAGGCGGAAAGAATAAATACCTCATTGCAAAGTTTAAATTTTGGCACTGGTGCAGCACCTATACACTTAAAATTTGGGGTACCGTTGGTGTGTGCCAATAAACTATCGGCTTGGCGTAGAGTTGAAGTAAGGGATGATGATGAAATAACCCGAGAAAATTTAGGCCCAAAAATACAGGAATTAGCAGGTAGCGAAACCATGAGACACTTGCTTACTAGCTTTGGACGGTCAATATGCGACAACTGGGTCGAATATGAAAACGCAACTTTCTATGATTATGTCTTTAACTATACCGGTTGGCACCAGGAACAAGGTAGATTCGGAGAATTACGTGAACATGATAGAGAAAGCCTTCGAGACCTTGTCCGCTTATTCAAAGCTTATGACAGACTATCACCTATTGGAAAATTAGCATTCAAGGAGCAATTTAGAGCAATTGCTTCCGGAGCCAATAACATGTGTAAAAACGAACTTGCACAAATAATCGCACAGCTATGCATGAGGATGGACACCATGATGCCGGGAGGAATACCGATCGGTGATCCGCACGCACTCCTAAGTTTGGCGATGACCTCCGCTAAATTATCCTCATTGAAAACAGCATCCGATACTACCATGCAAAGATTAGAACATGGTGCGCATGCAGCCGAATTTCAGCGGTGTCTCTATTCGCTTGCTGCAAACATCTTTGGGCTATCCGTCGCAGGCACCAGCGTTAATGGGCGAGACACCACAGCAAATCGTATTCTATCAGGCGACCCCGCTCTCATCGCAACAGATCAAGACACTCATGAAGCTGTAACCGGACCACAACTGTTAAAAGACTTTAACACTCTGTTTTTCAATGGTTTTATCTCTGAATTTATGAAATCCGCTAATTCGACTTTAGGCGGTCTGGACACAGAAACAGCCGAAGACTTTGCCGGACAGATGAGCGAAAACCCTATAAGCTTTAGAGATCTTGAGGCACTTCTGAGTCTTCCGATGGTCAAAGACTTTTTAAGAGAACGCCGTAACAACTGGATCCAGGCAGGGGTAAGGGACGGAGTTTGCAGAGCACTGGATAATGTTTCTCTACGTGATCGCCTCACAGCTCTGGCAAATGCCCTCGCTGACAATGATGCGGAGTTGAACGACAATAACATCAGCACCAGACAAAATTTACTAAATTATATAAACTACGTTGATGATGAACGTACACCAACCAATATTCACTCTATCAGGGATATTGTAATTTTGATAGCGATGAATCCCCCTTCAAATAATGCCCATCCAGTCGATAATCTTCCGGAATTTGCCGGCGGTAAATACACAGCGGCTATAGCACCACTTATTGCGCTACATGGTATGGGGGCAATATCTGTAGTTCATCAATAGCATCTAACACATAAATAAAAATTACAACTGTAAAAAATGCAGTTGTAATTTTTTTACCTTACAATCAATAGATTCTATTTCGTTCTTTAAATGCTCGATCCATATCCCTTTGCGCAGATTTTTTAGCCATATCCTGGCGTTTATCATAGAGCTTTTTGCCCTTGCAAAGACCGATTTGCATTTTAACAATTGAGCCTTTAAAATAGCAAGAAATCGGAATAATTGAAAACCCTTGTTGTTTTGTTTGCCCATAAAGTTTGGCTATTTCTTTTTTATGCATTAAAAGTTTACGCACTCGCTTGGAATCTACGTTAAAAATATTACCTTGTTCATAAGCTCCGATATGCATACCATTTACAAATATTTCGCCATCTATGATCGAACACCATGAATCTTTGAGGTTAACACTGCCTTTTCTCAGCGACTTTACCTCAGTACCTTTAAGCTCTATACCAACTTCAAAACTTTCGATTATAAAATAATCATGAAAAGCTTTTTTGTTTTTTGCTATGGTTTTTATCGATTCTTGCGCCATGTATAATCCTCTCCCCAACAGTAAAAATGTTAACAAAACTCTTTGAAAATGTCAATTTTACAAAATATAGAATAATTCTAAACAAACATCCCCCCAGCTTAGCTGGGGGTGGTTATAGCCGTATAAAAACCTTATATATAAGGTTTTTATTAGTGCGCTTTAACGTTTTTGGGAGGGTGTAAATTCAATTATTAAACTATGCTGCTTCCGCTTCCGGCGTGTTCAATGCGACCTAGTATTTTTTTATGGGTGACTTTTCCCCAATCTTTTGGCCCTCATGTTCGGTGCCTTTTATGGCCCTATCTACTAAATTATGTAAATTTACCGGAAAATAATCATAAAAAGGAAGCCAATCCAATATACCTCTGTTGGTATCTATTAAATCTTGAAAGTTTTCGCCATTGGAGAGTATACCATAGTTTAGCGCTTGATTTGAAACCACCGAACAAGGGTTAGGCATTATGTAATAGCCAATTGTTTTGTGGTTTTTAACTTGCTCTTGGTAATATTGAGTTGATTTAGTAAAATCTCCATAAATATATGTTGCACGTGTATAATAGCTTGGAATATTTGGTCGCTCCAGCTTCTTGCTCAAAAGCCATACGTTGAAACTATTTATATCTTTCATTGCGTATTCAGGTACTACATCATCGAATGCTTTTTTATCACCCCAAAAAAAATAGTGCCACTCGCCATTTTCATCCTGTGATATTATAGAGGTATGGCCGGTTCCTCTGTCGCCTTTCATTGTTATTAGTATAGCATCTGCTTTTGCCGGGGTAGCAGTTATTAAATTTCCTATTGCAAATAAAACGAAAAATAATAAAAAATTAAAAAATTTAAACTTCTTCATTTTTATCCTCTCTGGTTATTAAAAAATTAATTAATAGACCCTATAAGGTAACGTTTTGTGAAACCTAAAAACGTGTGGACTATATATAGAACTTTGTTATATATTGAGGCCGGCTAATATTTAGCCGACCGTTTTACATTTTTATTAGTTTGCTTTAACATATTGCTGCGGGTCTTGTGCGCTTCCGTTTTTCCTGACTTCGAAGTGTAAGTGTAAGCCTGTTGAATCGCCTGATGTACCAATAATTCCGATCGCATCTCCTTGACCGACTTTTTGTCCTTCTGAAACATTTATTGATTCAAGGTGAGCATATAAAGTTTGCATTCCGTTACCGTGATCTATTATTATATGATTTCCGTAACCTTTGTTGCTGCGTTTTACGCTTTTTACAGTTCCGCTTTTTGCTGCGACTACTGTTCTATCTGATATTCCGCCGCCTGCGATGTCGATTCCCGAGTGGTATACTGTGAAGTTTCTGCCGTGGGGATCAGATCTATAACCAAATGGACTGGTTATTTTTTTGGAACCTCTTGCCGGCCACATGAAACCGTCTGTTTCTTTTTTCGTTCCGACTTTAACTTTTTTAGCTACACTTTTTTCAAGTATTTTTCTTTCAACTTCTGTTTTGCCGATTTCTTTTCCGTCTTTATCATATTCAACTTTATAAGTTACGAGCTCGCGTCCGTTTTTACCTTCTTGCGTTACTTCTTCCGTACCTTTAAATTTTTCCGGATCTTCGGTTTTTTCGATTTCTGCAGTTACTTCTACTTCTTCTTTTACGATTTTAAATATATTTATGTGGAGCACTTTTTTTATCTTTTTGATTATTAATGTATCTCCAACTTTTATGGAATCTTCTTTGGCGTTGTTAAAAGCTAAAAGCTCTTCGGGCGTTACATCAAATTTTTCTGATATTCTAAGAACCGTGTCTTCTTCTTTTACGGTATATTTACTAATGGTTTCAATTCCGTCTGTTAAAACTTTTTTGATATCTTCTGCAGATTTAATTTCTTCAGGTGAGAATATACCTTTTTTTATTTCGAATTTTTCTTTGAATTCAACACTTGCATCGCTGTTTTTTTCTTTTGCTTTGGCAAGTATGGAATTTTTGATATCATTAATTTCGCTTTCAACTTTTCCCGCTGTTATAAGCTTTCCGTTTACGTATACTCCATAGCCTTCGGTTATTATTTCTTGGGATTTTTCCATGATCTTATCTTTTACTTCGCTTGGAGATTCACAGCATTCTGTTTTATTCACAGGTGAAACTTTAACTTGAGTATTTGCGTTTTTAATTTCAGATTTATTTTTCGAACTTAATTGATCCCTGATCATATCAGTTGCTTCTTCGTATACTGTTTCATTTGATACTGTTGCGATCGGTGTTCCTTGGCATTCAAGAGTTAAACCGTAGCTTTGGTTATTTAAAGTAAATATTGTTGCGCCGAATATAGCTATCGAAGATAAAGGGATTAATCCTGTTTTAACGAGTTTATTGTTTAAAATAGTTTCTCCTATTGATTTAAAATCCATAAAGATTGGATTGCCTCCTGTATTTTGTTAGGTCATTTGTTTTATAAAGAAATTTCGCTTCTTAAATACATTATAACAAAAAATTACAAAAAATCAACAAAATGTAACTAAAATCGTAACATTAACCATTATTATAGTCTTCGACATTTGCAAATATGGTGAAAATGCACTTAAATTTTGGTTAAATAAAAATGATGATGGCGGTGGTTGAAACAAAACACGGAAGCGTGGTATAATAAACGCTGTTTGTGGGCTTAAAATATATATTGTTTATATAAAGTAAATCAGGAAAGGATAAGTTACATTATGATTTTAAAAAATGAATATCGCAGCGAGTATTGCGGAAACGTTACGGAAAGTCAAGTTGGAGAGGCCATCAAAGTTGCCGGATGGGTTGAAAACATTCGTGATCACGGCGGAATAACTTTTTTGGATGTTCGTGACCATTACGGAAACGTCCAAGTTGTTTTAAACGATGATAAGATGCTCGAGGGTATAGCAAAAGAAACTGTTATATCCGTTTCCGGAAAAGTTCTTAAGAGGACTGAAGAAAATATAAACGAGAAACTAAAAACAGGCAAAATTGAAATAAAATGTGAAGATATTAGGATTTTAAGCAAATCACGTGAACTTTTGCCATTTGAGATTACAAGTTCGACCGACACAAAAGAAGAACTTAGACTAAAATATAGGTTTTTGGATTTAAGAAATAAAGATGTGCATAAAAATATAGTATTGCGCTCGGATATACTTCATTTTTTAAGAAACAAAATGCATGATTTGGGGTTTACGGAAGTTCAAACACCGATTTTATCCGCATCATCTCCTGAGGGCGCTAGGGACTATTTAATTCCAAGCCGTAAGCATCATGGCAAATTTTATGCTCTCCCTCAAGCACCGCAGATATTTAAGCAGCTTTTAATGGTTTCGGGATTTGATAAATATTTCCAAATAGCACCTTGTTTTCGTGATGAAGATGCAAGGGCAGACCGTTCGCCCGGAGAATTTTATCAGCTCGATTACGAAATGTCTTTTGCCACGCAAGAAGAAGTTTTTAAGGTAACTGAAGATGTAATTTACGAAACATTTACCAAATTTTCCGATAAAAAAGTTTCCGAAAAGCCGTTTAAGCGCATACCTTATTCGGAGGCTATGCTAAAGTATGGGTCCGATAAGCCCGACCTTAGAAATCCGCTTGAAATAATTGACGTAAGTGATATTTTTGCGGGTTCCGGCTTTGCAGCTTTTGACGGTAAAACAGTGCGCAGTATAACGGTTAAAGGCTGCGCAAATCAGCCGAGAAAATTCTTTGATAAAATGAATGACTTTGCTTTAGAAATAGGAATGAAAGGTCTTGGCTATATAAAAGTAACGGAAAACGGCGAATTTAACGGCCCAATAAATAAATTTATTCCTGAAGATAAACGAGAAGAACTTATAAATAGGACAAATTTAGTATCTGGCAGCGTTATATTCTTTATTGCAGATAATGCCAAGAGTGCGCCTAAATTTGCGGGGCAAATAAGAACTGAGCTTGCAAAACGCCTTGATTTAATCGATAAGAGCAGGTTTGACTTTTGCTTTATTGTAGATTTCCCGATGTATGAGCAAGACGAAGAAACGGGAGAAACAATATTTACGCACAATCCGTTTTCTATGCCGCAAGGAGGACTTAAAGCCCTTAATGAAATGAATCCGCTTGATATTTTGGCTTATCAATATGACTTGGTTTGCAATGGTATAGAGCTTTCGTCCGGAGCGGTTAGAAATCATGACCCTGAAATAATGGTAAAAGCTTTTGAGATAGCGGGATATACGGAAGAAACAATAAAGGAAAAATTTGGAGCTCTTTATAATGCATTTAAGTTTGGTGCCCCGCCGCATGCGGGGATGGCTCCGGGCGTTGACCGTATGATAATGTTACTTACCGATGAAGAAAACATAAGAGAGATTATAGCATTCCCGATGAATAGTAACGCACAAGACGTAATGCTTGGTTCGCCGAATGAAGTTACAGAACAACAACTGCGTGAAGTTCACATCAAAATAAGAGGATAATAAGGGGGATTTTTATGATAAGCCGTGAAGAAGTTTTAAATTTAGCAAACCTTTCCAAACTTTATCTTGATGAAGGCGAGATTGTGGGGACTCAAAAAGAAGTAGAAGGCATGATAGATTTTGTAAATGAAATAAATAATATAAATGCGAATTTTAAAGATGCCAATGCGCAAAGCAATATATCAAATGCATTTCATGAAGATGAAATTAAAGAATCTTACCCGAGGGAAGAAATTTTGAAAAACGTAAATGGTGGAAAAGATGGATTTTTCTATATCAAAAAATTTAACTGATTTTGTGTTTGGGAGGCCAAAGGTATATGCATTCCGGAAAACGTGGAATAATAAGACGTATCAATAGTTTAATAAAAGAAAAAGAGATTTCATGCAAAGAACTTACCAATAAGTATATTGGTGAGATTGAAAAAAGTGATTTAAACGCTTATGTTACGGTATGTAAAGAAGAAGCTTTAAAAGCAGCCGAAAAAGTAGATAAAAAAGTAAAAAGTGGGGAAAAAATTGGAATTTTGGAAGGCGTCCCCATGACCCTTAAAGATCTAATTTCTACAAAAGGTATTGAAACCACATGTTGCTCAAAAATACTAAAAGGCTATAAACCGATCTATAACGCTTCGGCATGGGAAGCTTTGCAAAATAAAGGAGCCGTACTTTTAGGTAAAACCAACATGGACGAATTTGCTATGGGTTCTTCGGGAGAAAACTCCTGCATGGGTAGGGCTAAAAATCCGCATAATAAATCTTGCGTAACAGGCGGCAGCTCAAGCGGTGGTGCGGCGGCAGTTGCGGGCAATCTTGCAGCTTATGCGCTCGGTTCCGATACCGGTGGTTCTGTTCGTCAACCGGCAAGTTTTTGCGGAATAGTGGGTCTAAAACCAACTTATGGCAGAGTTTCACGCTATGGTCTTATTGCTTATGCTTCAAGTTTTGATCAAATAGGCCCCATTGCCCAAACAGCTGAAGATGCTTCTATAATTTTTGATGCTATTTGCGGATATGATCCCAAGGATTCAACATCTGTTAAAATTAATGAAGCGCCAACATTTGATAATATAAATAATGATATAAAAGGTCTTAAAATCGGTATCCCTAATGAATACTACGATGGCGTAAACGAAGAAGTAAAAGCGTCAATTGAAAAAGCTATGAAAGTTTACGAATCCTTGGGCGCAGAGATTGAATATTTCAGTTTGCCGGAAGTTAAATATTCACTTTCTGTTTACTATATTTTGGTATGCGCAGAGGCGGCTTCTAATTTAGCTCGTTTTGATGGCGTACGTTATGGATACCGTACAGAGCACTATAAAGATATAAACGAAATGATGTGCAAAACAAGGAGCGAAGGCTTTGGAGCGGAAGTCCGCCGCAGAATTTTGCTTGGTAACTATGTTTTAAGCTCAGGATATTATGATGCCTACTATAAAAAAGCGCAAGATTTAAGAGCAGTTATAGCGGGCGCATTTAACAAAGCTTTTGAAAAATATGATGTTATTTTGACACCAACATCACCAACAGTAGCATTTGATATAGGTTCTAAATCAAATAATCCATTAGAAATGTATTTAGCAGATATATGTACAGTATCAGTAAATATTGCTGGACTT
>CAJLZR010000006.1 GCA_905211185.1 uncultured Oscillospiraceae bacterium
CGCCTCGCGTACTTCCTTTGGTTAAAACATAATTAGTAAAAAGCTGAATTTTTTATTCAGCTTTTTACTTATAATCGTTTAAGAGTATAAAGTTTAAGTAAAGTATGCAACCACCTGATTAACTATTGCTGAAATCTAAAGTTTCGAGAGGAAAGAGCGGTTGCATAGATACTTTTAAGAAGTTTTAGACTTCAATCGCTTGACGTAATTTAATCGGCTTAACTCTTTTTTTAGCCGGGCTAATTTGTTTGGGTTGCTCGGGTTGTTTGGGCTGCTCAGTTTGCTGAACCTGTTTAACCACAAACTTATGTGTATCGAAGTTAAACGATACGTGTACCGTTCTCGGTTTACGTCTTGAGAATGTGCTGCGGATTCTTTCTTGTAAACTCTTCGGTGCGGCTTTTTCGTTTTCGTCAATATCCAAGCTTGTTATAGCGCCTGCCATTTCAGATAAGACAACGGCTACACTACGTCCGCCCATCATTCTATGTTCACTTTCACGTGCAAGAGTTTTTGATAGTTCTGGGTCAAATACCACTTTTAATCCAAACATTTTTTCGCTTTCATCAAATATGGATTTTAACGCTCTGTCATACATTTGCTTGTATTCATCCACTTTGTAAGGATTAAACTTAAATCTCTGGAATCTTTGTACCAATGATCCGCTACGTTCAACAACTGTTCTACCAACATTGTATGCCGGTTCGTCCGGATCAGGCTCTAATCCCCAACATTCAGGTTTTTCGTTGGTTCCGACTATTACAATAAGGCCTGAAACGTCTATTGATTCTTTATTTACAACTTTAGCTGTAGAGGTTCCACGCATGCCCATTTTTTGTTCAGAAGTCTCTGACATTGCCTCAATAGTACCTCTATCAACAGCATCGCGCAAGCACTCTAATAAAGCGTTTGAATCTTTATATTTATCAATTTCATCGAAAAATAGAACTGTGTTTCCTTTGCAACGTTTCAAATTCTTAATTAAGTCTGAATTTACATCGAAGAACTGATCAACAGGTGAAACACCGGGCTTTAATGATGCGGATGTTATATATCCCCATGATGGAATCGGTTTGCCGGTTAATGCCATTGCGTATTTTTGTGCCAGCAAGGATTTACCCATTCCGGGAGGTCCGATAAATGAAATCAATTGGCAACGATTTCTGTTTATTAAACTTTTGCTCTTTCTGAGTGCCAAGTTACCGGTTACCATAGTTGTTAGTTTTTCAATAGTATCGGTTAAACCAACAACGCCGTCTTGCATCATCTTCTTAATTGCTGCTCTTAATTTAATTGGGTCGTTCATTACTTTATTACGTTCTGCCAAGAATTCGTCTTTTGCAAATTTCGAGGTGCCGTTAACAATGTTTCCAATTCGGTCATTTGGTCACACATCCATTCGCCAAATCTCCAAACCGCCAGCGAAGCCATTGCAGCGGCAAAAGCCTTAACGCCGAATGCTCCCCATCTTCCAAGTTTATATTTTACTCTTTGATACCAATTTGCTGAATCGTAGTAAACACTTAGCGCAATCGTGGATGCCCGTTTTATATTCATAGGTGCAAGAAATTCGCCAATAGCATCGCCAAAGCCAAACGAGGTAAGCATTCCGTTTACAGAATTCATAATCCCCCCCCCGCCGGTGTTTTCAACCCATAGCATGTTATTCCAATAACGATCTAACATTATACCCACGTGATCATTTTGAAGGAGTTCTCTGGGTGTTAGGGTGGGGTTAGCTTCGGAAAGCTGGTGAAGGTACACTGCAAAAGCACCTGTTTTTAAGCTCAAAATAGGTAGGCGGTGAACCTCAAAATAGATGTCAGCGTCCTGATCATTGCCACCATCAGGCACAAAAACTATAGATTTGCTGGCGTCCATAAGTGTGATAAAGTTGCGCCACTGATTTTGGTTCGCAATAGTAGTCGGAATGAAATTGTGATCGTTTAGCGGCTCAAGTCCCCAACTGTTGAACTCGGTACGCCTTTTTACACACGGAGCTCGTTTAAAATTGGGTTGGTCAGTGTTTAGTACATCGTCCTGCCCAGTCTGTTGAACGGTGTGTTCAACGTTACCGTAGGAAGCAGAAGTTATAACCATGTATCTACCGTGCTGTTGTTCGCGGTTATTTAGCCAGTTTACGTATTGACGCAATTCGTTATGCATGTATGTGCGTACTGCCGCTACATCCAGGGGGTGAAGCAAACCTTGCACCGGTTGGGTGTTAAAGCTGTGGTAATGGCCTACAGCTTGCGCATGTGGCAACATAAGGTTGTTCACAAATGCGCCTTGCAAAAAGGTTGCGAGCATTGCTAACGCCAAAATGCGTTTTTTAAATTTTCCTTTCATAAAAATCTCCTTTAAAAAATTAATGTTTTAAAACATGATCCTATTATAACAAATAATTATAGCTTTATCAACACCTTTTTTATGTGTTACAAATTAATTATAAATCATATTTTAATATAGTTTGATGTATCTATAATGTTGCGAGATTAACCGCAAATATTTGTTAGTATGTTTTAAAAGTGCGTATTAATACTTGAAGCCTACGATTATAAGTAAGAATAATATAGATTAAATGTTTAAATAAAATTTACATACATATTGTTTATGTGGAAGTGTTATAAGCGGAAGTTATGACAAAGTTAGTGTATTTTGGAATGGCAGAAAAATGAAATCTAAGTAAAAATTGCAAGTTTTAACTTGGTGACAAAAAAGATTACAAAATAAAATAGCTCGATAAAATCGAGCTGAATTTGTTATATCATCAAAAATTAAATGGTGGGAGATGGTGGATTCGAACCACCGAAGCGAGACGCAACAGATTTACAGTCTGCCCCCTTTGACCGCTCGGGAAATCTCCCTTTTAAAACAATCGCTGGAGCTGGTGAAGGGACTTGAACCCCCGACCTATTGATTACAAATCAATTGCTCTACCAACTGAGCTACACCAGCAACTGAATATTTACTACTCTACACAGCATATCATTTATTGAGGTGTGTGTCAATAGTAAAAATATTTTAAAATTGAGTTAAAATTTTTTGTAACTTAATTTTTAAAATGGGGACGGTAAATGTTGAAAACATATATTAAACATTAAGAAGGTGATTTTCTGAAGTATAGTGGCATAGATGTTTCGGAAACGCAAGGAAATATTGATTGGAAAAGTGTAGAGCGTAGCGAAATCAAATTTGCGATGATTCGTTCAACGTATGGCTCTTCCGGAGTTGATGTTCAGTTTTTAAACAATATGGAGAACATATCAAAAACAGACATTTATGCAGGTGTATATCACGATTTAGGGGCAAGCAGCGTGGGGGAGTCTGTAAGGGAAGCAAATTATTTTTTAAATACGGTTAGGCCGTATAAGTCTGTATGTCCTTTAGCTGTCAATATTGAAAATGAAATGGCTATGCAAATGGGTAAGGAATTTTTAACAGGCATAGTTGGTGCTTTTGTGGATGTTGTAAAGGATAGCGGATATTATCTTTTAATTTTTGCAAACAAAGAGGTTTTAGAAAGTATTGATTTGAGTGCTATGAAAGGCGTTGGCATTTGGCTTAAAGAAAAAAGCGTTGATGCCTCAAAAGGTCCTAGCATCAAAAAAAATGTAGAAATATGGCAACATTCGGATCAAGGCATTATACCGGGTGTGCAGGGAAAAATTAATCTAGATATTTCCTACCGGGATTATTCAGGAAAAGCAAAAAACCAAATACAAAATATTTTAAAATTATCAGAAAATGGAGCGATACATATGGCCGAAAATTTAAACACAGAAAATGTAACAAATTTAGATAACACAAACGGCGGCTTAGCCGATACTGCCTTTTATACCGTGCAAAGAGGTGACACGCTAAGGGGCGTTGCAGAAAAAATATTTGGAAATTCCGAAGACTATAAAAGATTAATGGAATTGAACGGATTAACAAGACCCGTGATTTTTGTGGGACAAATTTTAAGAATACCAAATCCTGATCGTAATAACACTTTTTCGTACAGGGTTGTCCCCGGCGATACGCTTTGGAAACTTGCTCAAAGGTTTCTTGGATATGGTCCGAGGTATAATGAAATTATGAATGAAAACGGTCTTACAAATGATATGATATATCCGGGACAAATTTTAAAAATAAAGATTGAGAATAGCAATAATAACGGTAGCAACAGCAACAACAACGCTATGCCTTATGTAGTAAAAAAAGGCGATACGCTCTGGAGTATAGCGCAAACCACCTTGGGCGACGGGAACAGATATGCGGAGATTATGCAACTAAATAATTTAAAAGACGGAAATTTAACCATTGGGCAACCATTAATACTTCCTTCCAATTAATTATTTGCATTTATTTTTTATTTTGCATATGATATAATCAGTTATGATTTGATTTTTGCCATAGTTTATATAGTTTTAATAGTAGCGAACGTAAAAAATCATAAGATTGTAAGAAGGAATGAAAATTATGTTAAATGATTTTTGGAGTAAACTCAAAAGCGGTTCGGATATAAGAGGAGTGGCAACCGATGGTGTTTCGGGAGAAGAAATTGCGCTTACAAACGAAACCGTTCAAAAAGTTTCGCTTGCGTTTGCAACGTGGATAAAAGAAGCGTTTAGAGTTCCTTGCTCCTTGGTAACGGTTGCCGTGGGTCATGACAGCAGAATTTCTTCGCTGAGAATAAAAAATGCTATGATAAATTCTTTAAGAAGCGTTGGCATAAATGTTTATGACTGTGGTTTAACATCAACCCCCGCAATGTTTATGGCAACGTCTGTTCTAGATTGCCTTGCTTCTGTGCAGATTACTGCAAGTCATCACCCTTTTAACAGAAACGGATTTAAGTTTTTTACTTCGCAAGGTGGTTTTTCAAATTCCGATATTGAAGAAGTCCTAAACTTTGCGCAAACGGAAGAGTTTCCTCCGATAGGTAAACTTGGCAGCGTCAGAAGTATAAATCTTATGAACTATTACTCCGAAAAACTGATTAGAGTTATAAAAAGTGGAATAGGTAGGAGCGAGAATAGAAAAGATGGCGACATTTTAAAAGGTTTTAAAATAGTTGTTGATGCAGGTAATGGCGCCGGAGGCTTTTTCGTGGAAAAGGTTCTTAAAGTGTTGGGTGCTGATACAAACGGTAGCAGGTATTTAGAGCCTAATGGTAATTTTCCAAACCATATTCCGAACCCTGAAGATCCACAAGCTATGCAGTCTATCGTAGATGCTGTTAAAGAATCGGATGCTGATTTAGGAATAATATTTGATACCGACGTGGATAGAGTTGCGTTTGTGGGAAAAAGTGGACGGGAAATTTCCAAAAACAAACTTATAGCATTAGCTTCCACTATTGCTCTTAAAGACCGGAAAAACGGTGTTATAGTAACTGATTCTATGACTTCCGATTACCTTAAGAAATTTATAGAAAACTTGGGTGGTTCGCACTTCAGATATAAGCGTGGTTATCAAAATGTTATTGGAATGGCAAAAAAGCTTGGCGAAAAGGGAGTTTATTGTCCGCTTGCGATAGAATCTTCCGGCCATGCAGCATTTAAGGAAAACGATTTTGTAGATGATGGCGCATTTTTTGCAGCCAAAATAATAGTTGAATTGGTCAGCGCAAAAATGCAGGGTAAAGATGTGGAGGACTTAATCAGCAGCTTAATTGACGCAAAAGAGTCGGCAAGCTTTAGAATAAAAATGGATTCGGAGCTATCTGATAAAATTTTGGGCGACTTTAAAAATTATGCGCGCTCAAATAAGCTTTTGGAGCTTGATAATGAAAATATAGAAGGTGTTCGGGTAAATAACAATTCCAAGCATCAAAAAGGGTGGGTACTACTTCGAAAAAGCATTCACGATCCTGTTTTAATAGTATATGCAGAAAGTTATGTTACAGGTGGGGTAAAGCCTATTGTTGGAACTGTGCATTCATTCTTAAATAGGTATAAGCTACCGGGTTTAGAGGACATGGAAAAATTTTTAGGTAAGAATAAAAATAAGTAGTTTTAAAATTGTTTTTTTAAAAGTCTGCTTGCTTAATGCGGCGGGCTTTTTATCTGTTTGAGATGATGTGTAGAATAATTTGTTTTATAAAAATTAAACAACTTTTTTCAAAAAGCGCTTGACAATATATATAATGTGGATCGTACAAGAATTCTTATACACATTTTATTTTAAATTTAGAAGGGATGATTTTTATGTGGAATGAAGATGACTTTATTACGGAGGATGATGTTAAGGAATTAAAAAAACAGAACGAGCAGTTGAAAAAACAACAAGAGCAGTGGAAAAAACAATGTGCCCAATTTTCAAGACAAATTGAAGAAGGCGGAAAAAGTGAAGAGAAATCTATGCAAGAGGTTGATAAAACCTTGGGAGATCTGAGGGAGTTATCGAAAGAACTTAGCGATAGTGAAAGCGACGATGATGATTGGGATGAGTTGGTAAAGAAAGAGGAGGCTAAGTTAGAAGCGGAAATAGAAAGTACGAGAAAATTCAAGGAAGAGTGTGAGGAACACAAGAGAAAACTTGATGAGGCAAAAAAGAAAGGCGATGAAGCGTTTGCGCGAATGACTACAACGGTCGAGCAAATGACCAAGAAATTGAGGGATTTGCAGAGGCAATCTAACAAGAGACATTAAATTTAGAGCGTATATATTAGTAGTTTTATAAAATTGAATTTGAGAGAGATGTATTTAAATGGTATTGTTAAAAGCCTAACAATAAACGGATTGTTGGGCTTTTTTTATTTAAAATGATTCGTTTTATAAAAATTAAATAGTTCTTGTTGATAATATTTGAAAATTATTATACATTAGTTTCGGGATGCCTCCTCTGTATTTTACTTAAAATTAGAAAGGGTGGTTTTTATGCCTAATAACATGGGGTTAGATGAACAGGCGCGTGACGAAGAACTGCGTGGGCGAATAAACAAAAGAGTTAAAGAAATGGAAGCGGAGGATAGCGCCGGAAAGTTATCGAGAAGGGATTTGAAAAAGCGTTGGGAAACACACAATCTAAGGGATTCTCTTTATAATACCGATCAACATGGCAGCCGGTTACCGAAAGTTTCTGATATTGACCAAAGCAGTGCGAGTGATTTAGATTATTTGTTTGAAGGCAGTGAAATTGAAGATTGCTATTTGCTTGCCAATTTAATGGGATTGGCCCAACGCAACCCCCGATATATTACTTCTGAATTGATAAAAATAGTTGGTAAAGATGAGGTTAAAGTAGGCTTTTTCGAATATGAATTTTCCAGAATTACAAAAAGCGATGGTTCGGAAAGACTTAAGTGCGCTAAAAAAGGATCACGGAGGAAATACTATTCTGTGAAGAAGCCGGAAGCATTAAAGTGGAAAACAAGCCATTTGGCACTTTGGCCTGTTGTAATCGAAATTGCTTTTGCAAAGTTTCTCAGAGATGAAATGAAGAAGCATGAGGATCTTAAGAATATATTTAGAGATTCTTTAAGCGACTCACTGCAAAAAAATTGATAGTGGTGTGGAAGAATTTTTAAGTCAGTCAGATTTTAATTCTCGCATAGAGGACGAGCTTCAAGATATATTAAGAAAAGACGAACGCCTTAGATCTGTATACCATGGGGGCTTTTACCTTCGTGGGCATTAACTGTTTTAACAGGTGTCGAATCGAAAACTATGCTTGGTCTTCCTGAATTTAGAGATGTTGATGGTTCGCCCAGAAAGGCGTTTTCCACAAAAGGATATTCTGATTAAGAACTTAAAATTTATAATAGAATTGAGAAAGAATTGAAATTAAATAAGGTGGTTTCGGTTGGCTTTAAGGGTGATAAACTTAGCGGAAAACCTCAAAAACTTAGTGATAGTGAGGTGGCTGCCTATGTGATTACCCTTTCTCGTGGATTGAAAGCGAACGCAAAGGGTTGTGTTAAGTGTTTATTGGACGAGGGCTTCATACCGCTTATGAGAGGCATGAATTGGTTTGGTAAACATGATATGGCTCCTGAAGACTTGCAAGTTGCGACGGATGAGGGGCGTAGGAAATTTATATTAGATAATGTTGATATTGAAAAATTCGGTAGAGTTTCAAAGACTAAATCCGGAATATATGGTCAGCACACTTATCTGATTTTAGATACCATAGAACACGGGGGATATAAGTATATAATTTTTAAGAACCCTCATAATGAAAAAACCAAGATTGATTATCGTAAAAGTCATAAACTCCCTCCGAAAATAAGCTTGCCGCAAGAAATCAGTAGAGCTAAAAATGAATGTATGATGGAGTTGGGTGATTTTTGCGAAAGAGTAGCGAGCATAACTTACAGTAAAGGTGATATACCTTTAGGCAGTGAGGAAAGCAGTACGTGTAACGTTACTTTGAATAGTTTTTTATAGCTATTTTTGTGTTTTAAAAAGCCTAGCAATAAGCGGAGGCTAGGCTTTTTTGATTTTTTTGTTTTTTAACGTTCATTTCGGATTGAAAATAAACTACAGACTTTTGATAAAAATATTTTATGATTTTTTCGGTTTGATAATTGTTTACGTATTTAAAATATTATGTTGAAATTATTTTTGTTTGTGATATAATAACCTTGTAGAAGATATTTATCCGGGTGTGGCGCAGTTTGGTAGCGCGCTTGAATGGGGTTCAAGAGGCCGCTGGTTCAATTCCAGTCACTCGGACCATGATATTTATATATTTTTGATATAAATTGAAGCCTTCAGTATTTCTGAAGGCTTTGTTGTTTTTAATATTTTTACAATTATATTTGTTCGTTTTTTAATATTTTGGTGGCGTTGGTATGAACCCAAATTTGCGACAATCTTCATCAGTAACTGCGTTTATATCTCCCGGTATAGCTACATAATTCAAATAAATTTCAATCGGTACTCTGCCAAATTCTATACCTTTTTCCACTAGTGATACTGTTACAGGGTCAAATGGCTTTTCGGCTTTAAGAACTCCGATTGCCTGGCTAAATGTACATTTTCTATCTTCCTCCATTTTGGCGGCGTCTGTTAATGTAGCGCCTGTTTTTTTATCCACGGCAAAATTGTGATTTTGCGCCACTTGAAGGAGCATATCTGCAACATACCAATCATCACCCAGTGAGTAAGCGACGGCGATGTGGCGCCATTGTTTGGTAAATAAAATTTTAAATTGAATACCATGTTTTTTGCATAATTCAGCTACACAAATGGAAAAGTGTCTACATAATCCGTGATGATGTTCTCTTACTATTCCTGAAAATGCTTCGCGATTTTTTTGTGTATTCTTCTTCTGCTTTTTTAGGTAATTTTATTGCTTGAGTAAGGTGGTTTAGTTTAGGGCAACCCCTTATCTCCGTTTCTTCGCTTTCATAATCAAAATATGGGTCATAATTGCAAGACTGCGCTAATTCTCTAAATTCTTCCAAAAAAATTTGATGTCTTATTACTGTATCGATACTCAAACCGGATTCAATACTTTTCGGTTTTGTTGCAGACATCATTGCATGAGCTCCAGGAGTAAAGCACGGTGCGGCAGCCACCAATGCCAAAAAATAGCGCCTAAAATTTTTGATTTTTTCATTTTAATTCCTCGTTTCTATATTTTTAATTATAACATCTCGTTTTATTAATGTCAACAAAATATTTACAGTAATAATATTTTTTTATCGATCGATATATCGTATATGATTTGCAGCTATAATCCCGATAATATGTGAGTGATAATTGAATATTTTTATCTTAAAAAGAGCAAAAACGTTTTTTATAAGGTGTTTTTTGTTCTATGATTTTGTTATGTTTTAGTTAATCTTATAATGTTGTAGGTGTTTTTTATTACATTGTATAACTAAAGTACGCTAAGTTTATGAAATTTGCTTGGTGGAAAAGCCGGTTGCAGTTTGATATGGGAATTATAAAATTTAATTTTTATAAAATAAACAAAAAATATTTAAAAATAGCTTGACAAACGTTAAAACATAATATATTATGTCGCCAAGCCATTACAAAATTTAGCTTTGGGGCTGTGAACTAAAGCCGAAATGGTCTGTAATTTTTAATGGTTGCCAATTAAAATTTTTAATTTAGGAGGAGATATTTATGTCACCAGAAGCTAAAAGAATAAAATTTAGTCCAGAAGAACCGTTTGTTCTGGGGGAAAAACTGAGCGAGGTCCTTAGAAAAATTGATTATAAAACGCTGCTAAGTAACAAACTTTGGTATGCTTCATGCGAGCGTGCGCGGCAACACTGGTATGGTACCGGGGCGGGCTCTCAAGATGCCTTAAGATTTTATACTGCTGGAAAGTTGGGCGCAGATGCTTATAAAAGATCATGTGACCTTTATAGTACAGTTATGTCCGATTCTGAGGTTTCGGAAGCATTTCAGAAAGCGCAACCAGACAATTACAGGGTTTTTGCAAATAGGTTTCTAGGGTTAAACGCTCTTGTTGAGTGTTATGCCTATATCAAGAACGATTCGTGGGATGCTAAGAAAAAAAGAATGACTGTGGAGGAATATTTAGACGAAAAACTGAATACGCTGCTTGGTGATGATAGTGACGAAAAAAAATTCGTAAAAGATGTTACCACTGCGGTGAAAAAGGCGAGCGGAGATGTTTCTGATATTCTAAAAGCATTGGAACAAGCGATTAAAAATTTGGCAAAGAGAATAGGAAAGTATTTAGATGACGTTTATAAACGAGGTGTCAGAGAAGTTTTTCGTGACTATGTTCAAGCTTATAAAGCATTAGAAAAAACACCGGAAAGTTGTAACAAGTTGTCAAGTTCGATGAGTGCGACCGCCGAATTCAGAACTGCTAAAGATAAGGAGGAAAGGAAAAAGCTGGATCATGAAGGAGAAAGGTATCGTCACGCTGAATTGGTGTTGGGTGCGTTGGCGGGTATTGCAACAGATGCCGATGATGGTAGAAAAGCAGGGCTTTGTTTGAGGTTGAAGAGAGATATTCCTGACTAAGCAGGGAGCGCGTGTTATTTTGTTGGGAATTTCAAATTTATAAGTTATAAATAATAATTCTATTGGCAATTATGAAATAATGATATGTTATGTTAATTATATTATATTTAAGAGGGGTTTTTATGCCAACAAGAAAACCATTTAGGCCAATTAAACCGTTTGTTCCGGGGGAAAAACTGAGCGAGGTCCTTAAAAAAATTGATTATGAAACTTTGAAGAATAATAAAGGTTGGTATGCTTCGTGTGAGCGTGCGCGGCAACATTGGGACGGTACCGGGTCGGGCTCTCAAAATGCAATGAGATTTTATACCGGTGGACATTTCGGTGCAGATGCTTACGAAAAAGCGCAAAAACTTTATGAGATTATTACGACTGATCTTGATGTTTCCAAAGAATTTAAAGAATCTCAAGAAGATAAGTACAACATTTTTATAACTAAATTTCTCGGATTAAATACTCTTGTTAAATACCATGTTATTGCCCAGTTTAATTCATGGAATAGAAAACCTAAAACCTTTGATGTGGGTGAGTTTTGCGATGAGCTGACTGCGATGCTTAGGGCCGATAGTAGCGAGCAAGGGTTTGTAACCAGAGTAACCAATTCAGTGAGAGCGAACAGAGGAAATGTTCCGCGCATTCTGAGTGAGTTGAAAAATGCGATTGACGTATTGGCAAGGAGCATACAGGCATACTTAGATCGTGTTTACCATAACGGAGCCTTTGTTGTTTTCAATGACTATTTGCCTGCTTATCGGGCATTGGCTGCAACGCCGGAAAACAAAGGAGAAATGAGAAGCTCGATGAAAGCAACTGCCGGTACCAGGAGAGCTACATCGTGGTTTGCGAGGAAAAGGGATCAGTACGAGTTGGGTAGATTTAATAATGCTATGCTGATACTAGGTGCTTTATCCGGTATTGCCTTGGAAAACCACAGAGCTGCTGAGGTGAGTATGTGCCAGAAATTATTAACAGAAATTCCTGATTAGTTTGCCTGATTAGTTTAATTACAGTTTAAAGTTTTGAATCTTATCCTGTGAATATGTTTTGAGTTTATAGGTTGGTAAGCGTGTTTTTACTTTGCGTATGTATAGTTTTACTAGACGCTGTAAACGTTCTAGAGAATATAAATAAAAAATTAAATAATCTATTGACAATTATGGAAAAATAATATATCATGCATATGATATTAATTTTATTAAGGAGATGGTTTTATGCCAACAGAAGTAATAACAAAAAACAAGTGGAAAAGACTATTTTAGATGCTACCATTAAAAAAAGTGTGTCCCCAGGTGACGTGGAAAAAGCTGTTTGGACATTTTCCGGTGTATGGCCGGCCGGTAGTGTTTCATTAAGTGGCAATGTAGGAGAGCAAACGGAAGACTTATGTAAATTTCTTGCAGATTTGCATGATAAATCTGAGGTTGAGCTTTTAAAATGCGAAAACACTTTACAAAAATTAGGAAAAATTGGATCACTTTTATTTAGAACTATTTCGAAAATAAATCTAACATCTTGGTTTGGTTCTATGATGGATGCTATGAATATGTTTGGAAAGTACGTTACACAGACTCTCGAGAATGGCGTTCCAACCGCTCAAGATAAAAGAGACGTAAAGGAGTTGGCTAATGATGTTAAAGACATGGTGAAAAAGTACGTAGATCATTCTGTGTATACAAAAATAGTTCCTGCGTTGAAAGCAAAATATGAAGGAAAAACAATAGATGTACTTTCGAAGTTGTCGATTGATGATTTTGCAAATACGCGCACTTTAATTGGAACGTTGTGTGCATGTGTAAACTATGGGGTTTTTCATTCTTTGTCTGATTCGTGGATGAAACATATTTCGAAATTGGTAAAATAGACTTTGCCGATTAAATTGTATAATACTAGGCTTTTTGCGTACCCAAAAATTGATATGCAAAAAGCTTTTTGTTTAGAAGATGATTTTATAAAAAATAGTATATTAGGGTTCAAAACAAAAATATTTTACAAATGGTACAAAGTTGTTGATATGTTTTGATAATATATGTATAATAGATATATTTAATTGAAATGTTTATAGAATATAGGAAAGGTGTGTTAAATATGGGGGGAACAATTAGTGAAAAGGAACTGGAAAAATACGATTATCTTAGGGAGGAATACTATAAGAAAAAAAAGAGTTGGCCATATACTCCAAGACCGTTGACCAATTATGAAAAG
>CAJLZR010000007.1 GCA_905211185.1 uncultured Oscillospiraceae bacterium
AAGACCATCCTCACCTTTGCTAATACCGATAGAAACCGTTGCGTATCTATGCTGATCAATCTTAAAAGAGTGTATTTTATCTAAAACACTGAATTTACTCTCTACAAAACCTTTTAAATACTTTTCTTCGAAAATAACAAAATATTTTTCGTCACTAAGCTTTCTAAAAATGCCCTGTACCTCTTTAATCCACTCACGCAAAGTATTTTCCACGGAAACCGAAATTTGCGAACTTTGCTCTTCGCTTGCATATCTTTTAAGTTCTTCCTTATTATCAAACAAAATAAATCCAACACATATTCTTGAATCCAAATATTTTCTTTGGATTAATTTATATTCGGTGTTATCTACAAAATAGAGTACTAAAAAATCATTTACTCTATTTGCATATATCTTAAACTTTTTTTCTCCATAGGAAAAGTTTAAAAAATTATGATTACTACCCACACCAAAAGAACCGGTTTCATAAACATTTTGCAAAGCTTTTGGATCAACCAAAGAACTAAGAGTAAAATCATAGCTACCGTCTACAAATACCTTTAAAAACTCTGAATTATAAAAAATAACACTATCTAATTTTTCGCCTTTCAAAACCGCAATGGGAACAGGAATACCATTTATAATGCTGCTTATGTTATTATTCGCAAACTCTATACCATCGGCTGAAATATTGCCAAAATAGCTTTTCCTGTTTTTTATAAATATCGAAACAATCAAAATTAAAACCGCAGATATAGATACATTTATGAAAGTAAGTATTGGGCTAAATACAATGGACGAGATATTCATAAGCAAAACAATAGCGGAAATAAAAATAAATAAACTATATATGGATTTATCAGCTTTTCTCAAGTTATGTACACCCCTTAAAAACAGCAAAAAATTAGTATAACACCCATACAGGTATTATACTAACAAATTAATTTTTTCTCCAGTATTTTTTAAACTTCCATAATAATTGGCAAAATCACGGGGTTTCGGCGTGTTTTGTTATGGAATAATTTATAAAGCTCATCTCGAACTTTTGTTTTCATAAGTCCCCAATCGCGCATTTTGGAATCTGCGCATTCCTCAAGAACTCGCATAGCTGTGCGCCTGGCATCCTCGATAAGCTGCTCAGATTCACGGACATAGACAAATCCACGCGAAACAATATCAGGCCCTGCAATAACATGTTTATCAGAAGAATCAAGCGTTGCAACCACAACAATCAGGCCGTCTTCGCCCAGGTGTTTCCTATCCCTTAGCACTATGCTTCCAACATCACCGACGCCGATTCCGTCAACCAGCACAAGCTCCAAAGGTAATTGCGCAACTTTTTTCATGGAGTTTTTGTTTATCTCCAAAACATCTCCCGTATCTCCGACAAAAACATTAGATTCCGGCATACCCATAGCAGTTGCTAAAGCCGCATGTTTCATAAGATGCCTGCGTTCTCCATGCACAGGAATAAAATATTGCGGTTTTACAATGCCTTGCATAATTTTTAGTTCCTCTTGGCATGCATGACCCGAAACGTGAGTTTCATACATCGATTCATAAACAACCTCGCAGCCGAGTTTCATAAGTTCGTTAACTACCGTACCAACCATTTTTTCGTTCCCGGGTATAGGAGTTGCGGAAATGATTATAAAATCTTCAGGTCCCACATCTACCTTTTTATGTTCGGCAAATGCCATTCTGTGAAGTGCCGACATCGGCTCGCCCTGACTACCTGTTGTAACCAACACAATTTCATTTTTTCCGTATCTGGTTATCAAATCTATATCAATAATAGTACCTTCGGGCACATCAAGATAATTCATTTGCTGAGCAATTGTTACGTAGTTAAGCATGCTCCTGCCCGAAAAGGCAACTTTCTTACCATAGCTATGCGCACAGTTTATTATCTGCTGTATACGCCCGATATTAGAAGCAAAGGTGGCAATTATTATGCGCTTATCCTTTGCTTGTTGGAATAAACGTTCAAAGGACCTATCTATTTTTTTCTCCGTCATGGTATATCCCGGGCGCTCGGCATTGGTTGAATCGGCCATAAATGCCAAAACTCCTTCTTTGCCAAGCTGCGCAAATCTGGCTAGGTCTATCATCTCGCCGCGCGAAGGGGTGCAATCAATTTTAAAATCCCCCGTATGAACAATCGTCCCAGCCGGAGTACGTATTGCAAGCGCCGCCGCATCGGGTATGGAATGGTTAACGTTTATAAATTCAACATCCATACAACCAAGTTTTACGTGTTCTCCCGGCATAACTGTTGTAAGTTTGGTGCTCGATAAAAGTCTGTTTTCTTTAAGTTTTCCGTTTATCAAGCCTATAGTCAAAGGTGTTGCATAAATAGGAACGTTAATTTTATTTAAAAGATAAGGTATTGCCCCTATGTGATCTTCGTGCCCATGGGTTACAACCAAACCTCTTATTTTCTCTCTGTTGGCTTCCAGATAAGAAAAATCAGGTATAACCAAATCAATTCCGAGCATTTCGCCATCCGGGAAAGACATACCGCAATCGACTATTATTATATCGTCATCACACTCGAAAGCTGTTATATTTTTTCCTATCTGATTAAGACCGCCCAAAAACACTACTTTAACCGATTTTGCATTTTTGGTTCTTCTTGAACTGCTTTTATAAGATCTTACGGAATTAGTTCTATGTTTAACTTGAACCTTTTCTTTATTTGGTTCAATATTATTAATATTTTCGTTTTTCGATACAGTTTTATTTGATTTATTTGGTTTATCCATTGTGTTATAATTTTTTGTGATATGCTTTTTGCCTTTTGTGTTTTCTATCGTTTTCTTTATTGGCTGTCTTTTAATTTTTTTGGCCGAAACATCAAAATTTTCAGATAAATTATTTTCAGACATGTATACTACCTCCTATTTTTAAAAAAATTACAAATCTTCAAAATATAAAAACTCAATCTCACAATTAAAAGTTACATGAGATCTAAACATCTTCGATATCAAAAAATTAAACGAATAAAAAGTAAATAACTAATTCCGTACATCAAATATCTCTATCAGTATATCAAAAACCGGTATACAAGTCAACAAAATTTCCAAATTTAACCATTTTTTAAAAATAAAGGAGATTCTTTAAAATGCCAAATCCAAAGAAAAAGTTTATATATACACCGACGGCGCATGCAGCGGAAACCCGGGTAAGGGAGGCTGGGGCGCTATCTTGGTTTATAAAAATCACCGCAAAGAAATTTCCGGAGCAGATGCAAGCACAACAAACAACAAAATGGAGCTCACCGCTATGATAAAAGCTCTTGAAATGTTAAAAGAGCCCTGTGAAGTTGAAGCCTACACGGATTCTAAATACCTTTGTGATTCAATAAACAACGGGTGGGCCGAATCTTGGCAAAAAAACAACTGGATTAAAAAAGATAAAAAGCCTGCGCTAAATGCAGACTTATGGGAAAAATTATTAAATTTAATCACAAAACACAGCATCCAAATCAACTGGGTTAAAGGCCACGCAGGTCACCCGGAAAATGAACGCTGCGACACGCTTGCAACAAATGAAATAAAACAGCTGTAAATAAAATTAAAAAAACTTTTGAACTAATCGCATCTTTTGATTCAAATTATTTGTGGGCAAACCATTTTATTAGTTTTTCCCCAAAATAGCGTGCTATTTTTTTACGCCTATGAAAAATACGACCTCCCTGGTAGCCAATCACAAGCAAAGTTGACATACTTATCACTCTACCGCACAAATTACCCAAACGCCAATGTCTCGCACTTATCAAATCGCTGTGACCACACATTTCAACATATGCACGTATAGATGACGATATATCTAATCCAAAATTCTGTGTGAAAGCTTCACTCACACCTTCCCATATATCCGATATTGCGCCGCCTGCAACAGTTTCTAAATCACTTTCCCCTAATTTTGCTATACCCTCTAAAGCCATATCTCTAATTAAAATCTCCAATTTTTTAATATATAAAAAATACTTTTAAACTAAACCATTTTTGCATCGTTCATATTTTTATATATTATAATTTCTAGATAGTTTTTATAAACATCTTTTGTGTTTAGTGTACAAGCCAAATTTTATTACAAAAACAGCTAAAGCCATAAAACTATACACATTATATGCCGATATAAAAATATTATCAAGATGAAAAAAGTACATAAAAAATTCGCACGTTTTTTACATGCGAATTTTTTATCTTGGCTCCAGCACTGCTATTAAAAAATTTATTTCTTTTTCTTAGGCCTTTTCGATGGTTGGTTAAACTTTGCAAGCAAATATACGGCTCCAAGTACAGGGAGTAACTTTATAACGTCGGCAATAAGACATCCGAACGTCCAATGTTCAAAGCCATGCATACGCATACAATTAAGCATCCCTAAAGCACCATCTCTAAGAAAACCATACTTTAATCCTCCAAGAAAAGTAACATCATCCGAAATGGGCTCCGGAGCAGTGCCTGAACTTTGGGTCGAGTTTAAAGCCTCCCCTTGCGTTAATGGTATACTCACATGCTCTGCAACCACTGAAGATACGTCTTCTTCCTCTCCAGACCCACCTACTACACATAATAAATCTTTTTCGCTAAGCTGTACTAATTTTTCTGCATTTATTATACTTATCCTTAATTTTTTAAATTATAATATTATGGCAAAGCAATCGTTTGCATGATACCAATTTATCATAATTTATATTAAATGTCAACCATTTTTATTTAATACCTTGATGCTTTATTAACCAAACTCTAATGTAATGCTTTCAGAACGCCCTGGGCTGTACGACAACTTGAAACAAAATATCACTATATCTTGCTTTTTTTCAATATGTTTTCGAAAAGCATATTCTTCAATTACGAGCATGGTTAAACGTTGGTACAATCTTTAAAAGCATTTTTTCAATTGCTAAATTATCTTCCGATTTACAAAGCTTTTCTAAGCTCCGGAGATCTAATTTTAATGTTTCCGGATCTAAATCTATCGGGTGACCTATATAAATCTTTTCACTTTTTGTTTTTTGGATTCCTTCTTCATCCATTAAAAGTTCCTCATAAAGCTTTTCACCGGGGCGAAGTCCCGTATATTCAATTTTTATATCCTCTCCCGGAATGAATCCCGAAAGCCTTATTAAATTTTCCGCCAAATCTTTTATCTTAACAGGGTCGCCCATATCCAAAACAAAAATTTCTCCGCCCTTGGCAAGCCCGCCCGCCGTCAAAACGAGCGATACCGCCTCAGGGATAGTCATAAAGTACCTTATTATATCGGGATGCGTAACAGTAACAGGGCCCATTTTTCTTATTTGCATCATCTGATCTTTTAAATCATCAAGCGTGAAACTATTTTTTTGAAGCTTCTGCGCCATTCTCATGGCTTCTTGCTTATCAAAATTCGATGTCGCATCTTCTATAAGAGTCAGGACGTCACCCATTCCAAGTATTCTGGAAGCCATACGATCCGGGTGAAAATCTTCTAAATTTTCAAGTTTTTCGCCTGTTCCGATAAACTTTATCGGCTTACCCGTAACCGCTTTGACTGAAAGTGCAGAACCGCCTCTTGTATCGCCGTCAAGTTTTGTTAATATAACGCCTGTAATATCAAGCAAATCGTTAAAAGATTTGGCTACCGAAACCGCGTCTTGCCCGGTCATGGCGTCAACCACCAACAAAATTTCTTGAGGATTAAGAGCATCTTTTAAATTTTTAATTTCATTCATAAGCTCTTCATCAACATGAAGTCGGCCCGCGGTATCAACTATCACAACGTCATGCCCATAATCTTTTGCATAGGAAATAGCCTCGTTTGCAATATCCAAAGGCGAAATATTACCTTTTTCAAAAACATGGACATCAATCTGCGAACCCAAAACCTGCAGTTGCTTAATAGCGGCAGGCCTATAAACATCGCACGCAACAAGCATCGGTCTATGACCTTGTTTTTTAAGCTTTAGCGCCAATTTTGCCGCATGTGTTGTTTTTCCCGAACCTTGAAGTCCGCAAAGAAGTATAACCGTTGGGGGCTTAGATGCAAAAACCAACTGATTTTTTTCTTCGCCCATCAAACTGATTAGCTCTTCGTTTACAATTTTGATAACCATCTGAGCAGGTGTCAGGCTTTCCATGACCTTGGCCCCCACGGCACGCTCTATAACCTTGTTAGTAAAATCTTTGGCGACTTTATAATTTACGTCGGCTTCCAAAAGCGCCATACGTATTTCTCGCATTGAGCTTTTAACGTCCGCTTCCGTAAGCTTTCCTTTAGACCTTAATCTTTTAAAAGCTGCGGAAATTTTTTCAGAAAGATTTTCAAAAGCCAAAATATCACCTTACCTTCTCAGTTAATCATCGCTGTATTTTTCAGTAATTTTCAAAATTTTTTTTAAATCTTCAAAAACAAGCTTTTGTTTTTGCAAAAGTTCTTCGCTTTGCAACTTTTTTATAATATTTTCGATTTTGGCAAAGTCAGATTTTATTAAATCCATCTTTTTTAAAAAACCAAGCTCATTTTCAAATTTCATAAGCGCGCTTTCGGAATGCTTAACGGAATCAAAAACCGCTTGTCTGCTCTTATTTGTGTTTGCCGCAATTTCAGAAAGAGAAAAATCCTCGCTGTAATAGGCGTACAAATCTTCAAATTTAGATTTGGAAAGCATTTTTCCATATAAATCCATAAGCAGTGGGATTGTTACATTTTTATCCAAAACTAAACGCTCCCTAAATTTATATTGTTGTCAAGTAAAATACTTTACACGCTATTTTTAGAATATACTATTTTGATAATCGTGTCAATAGTTTTTTTAATATCATAATAAGTAAAATTCAACATATAGATTTAAATATAAAACAAAATAATTTGATGGGAAAATAAAAATATGAAAGTCAAAATCTTTATACCTAAAAAATTAAAGAAAAATATAATCCTTGCCGCTTCCCTTTCAGTACTTTTCATAACCTCTTTATTTTGCGTATCTTTTTGCTTGCATGAAAATAATTCTTCGAATAAATCCGAAAGCATAAAACTCCCTGTTATAATGTACCACCTTATTCTTAAAAATCCGGGAAGCAAAAACAGATTTATCGTTTCGGAAAAAATTTTTGAAAATGACCTAAAATATATAAAAAACAACGGATTTACGACAATACTTGTAAAAGACTTGATTAATTACACCGAAAATAAAAAAGAATTACCCGAAAAACCAATTCTTTTAACTTTCGATGACGGTGCTTATAACAACTATTTATATGCTTTTCCGCTCGCTCAAAAATATAATGCAAAATTTGTATTTTCGCCTATTGGAAAAGAAGCGGATAGATATGAAAAAAGCCACGATGAAAACCCAAGTTATTCCCATACAAATTGGGGAAAAATTATAGAAATGTCGAAATCCGAATTGGTAGAAATTCAAAATCATACGTACAACATGCACGGCTCCAAGAAGCCAAGAATAGGATGTACAAAAGCCAAAAACGAAACTGATGAAAAATACAAAGAAAACTTAGCAAAAGATTTATTAAAAGAGCAAAAACTGATTGAAGAAAAAACAGGAATAAAACCAACCGCCTTTTTTTATCCCTTTGGTGCAATAAGCGATAAATCGGAAGAAATTATTAAATCTCTCGGATTTAAAGCAACTTTTGACTGCGAAAACAAAATGAACTTTATTACCAAAGACCCCACTTGTTTATTTAGGTTACATAGGTTTTTAAGGCCACCCGACGTTTCTTCCGAAGAATTCTTTGAAAAAATTAATAAAAACAAATAATGGAGTGATATAATTTGCCAACTGTTTTTTTAAGTTACGAAAACAATATAAGTACAAATGCTTTTTTAAGAAGCAAATCGGAGTATTATTTAAAACTGATAATAAAACAAACTATGGAATGTTTAAATTCAAACTGCATAAGCTATGTTACCCACAAAAACTCAAACCCCAAAAATGAAATTGACGCAAATATAATTTTATCTACCGCCGGAAATCAAAAATTGCTCCCATACAACCAAAATGGAATACAAATATTTTTTACACCCGGAAACCCAAAATCAAAAAGGCTCGCAGAGATAATGGCAGAAAATTTAAAAAATATATATTACAGTCCATTAGGTATTACTATACACCCCAAAGAAAAAAATCAATCAAACGGAAGATCGCTCGTCGGAACGTATGTGTATATGCGTTTAGGGAATGAAAAAAGCAAGAAGGATATGCTGTGGCTAAAGGAAAACACAGAAGAAATTTCCCAAAATATTATAATGTCCCTGACGGAATATTTCGGATTACCTTTTGCGCCTTGCATGAGACCTCTAAAAGGAATAGCAAAACTTGATTCAAACATTTTTTCCAAACCAAGCAAAAAATCTAAAATTATAGGTTACATAGCAAAAAACAAAAAAACACAAATTAGCGGGCAGTGGGAAGATTGGTACATAATAGGGCAAAATCATAATTTAGGGTATGTTCCAAGCAAATTCATAGATATAATATAATTATAATTTTATATACATAGACATATTTTTGATATGGCTGTAAAATAAAATCAATATTTTAATTAAAAAAGGTGATAAAAAGTGCAAGAAAACTATATTGATTTTTTAAACAGCCTAAAAAATAAAAAAGTGATGTTTTGCGGAATAGGGCGAAGCAATTTACCACTTATAGATGTATTTACAAAAAACGGAATTAACGTTATTGCGTATGACTCTAAACCACAAGAAAAATTTGATGCCAAAATAATAGAAAAGTTAGAAAACAATCCCTTAGCTAAACTAAGATTTGCCGATGAATCCGTTTGGGACGATAATATAGATGTTATAATAAGGACTCCGGGAATGAACTTTTTTTCCGAAAAGATAACCAAAGCAAGAGAAAAAGGGATTATTGTTACCTCCGAAATGGAAATTTTCTTTGATTACTGCCCCTGCCCTATTATTGGAATAACAGGAAGCGACGGCAAAACAACAACTTCAACATTAATCCACGAAATATTAAAAGCAGACGGCAAAACGGTACATCTTGGCGGCAATATAGGCGAGCCTTTGCTCCCGAAAATAGAAAGCATTTCCAAAAATGATATCGCCGTGGTAGAACTTTCGAGCTTTCAACTGATTTCAATGAGGCAAAGCCCCGAAACCGCAATAATTACGAATATCTCGCCCAATCACCTTGACGTCCACAAAGATATGAATGAATACATTGATGCCAAAAAACAAATTTTACTTCACCAAAATGCTTTTTCAAAAACAATACTTAATTTCAATAATGAAATCACAAAAAATATGATTGGTCTCGTGCGAGGCAAAGCAATATTCTTTAGCAGAACAGATAATCTCCAAAATATGCCATGCAGCGTATGGGTTGACGATAATAAGAATATAATATATACCTGTAACAAAAACACAAATCAAAAAAATGAAGTAATTATAAATACTGCGGATATAAAAATCCCGGGCAACCACAATATAGAAAACTATCTGACCGCAATCGCCGCCGTACATGATATGGTTTCCCCTGAAAGCATTAAAAAAGTTGCCACTTCTTTTCCGGGCGTTAAACACAGAATTGAATTCGTAAGAGAAGTGGGCGGTGTTTCATATTATAACGATTCAATCGCCTCCAGCCCAAACAGAACCATAAGCGGCACTCTTTCATTATTTGATAAAAAAATTATTCTTATAGCCGGCGGATACGATAAAAAAATTCCGTTTGATACCCTGGCGCCTAAAATAACAGAAAAAGTTTCCACTTTAATACTTTTGGGACAAACATCGGAAAAGATATTAAACGAAATCGAAAAGCTACCCAAAAGCAAAACTGAAAATCTTAATATTATAAAAACGACTTCTATGCAAGAAGCCGTAGAAAAAGCAAAAGAAGTCTCAAAACAGGGTGATATAGTGGTACTCTCCCCCGCTTGCGCAAGTTTTGACCTTTATAAAGACTTCGAAGCACGCGGAGATCACTTTAAAGAATTGGTTAATTTATTACTATAATAAAGATTTTAATATTACTTCCAACATGGCAAATAGAAAAAACATCAAAAACACTACATCCAAATGCATTTCATCATTACCAAAAAAGGATTAAAAATTAATGAAACTTAAGGTAAAAATTGTATCAGGACTTCTTTGTATATCTTACGCTTTGGGACTAATCATGCCGCACGATACTCATGCTACAGTAGATCCAAACGATGAACCTACATCACATTTTGCGCCTATTCCGGAAGAATATAGCCCTCGGGAAATAGAATTGTGATGCCAACAAGCGCAAATGGAACTCGAGTTAATGGGGAGCAGGGAAAAGATTAACTCTATTCGCGAACTTATACAAACCGGACAAGCTACCATGCAAATTGATGCACCTAACCCGGATATTCCTCAAGATCTCGTAATAGATGATCCTGACTATTTACTCATATCAAACCTCGGCACCGCCTTACTGGCAGCATCTTTATATTATACGGTTACTAATGACCATACCCTCATAGAAAAATTAATGCAATATATAGAAATTAATAATGTTGACGTCAACCGTTGTGAAGGCACCTTACTACATATGGCAATAGCTCAAGGGAAACCTTGTGAAAATTTTGTGCTTTTTCTTTTAGAAAAACGCCACGCCAATCCGAACATTAAAACATCCTTCGATGGCAGCACCGCTTTGCACGCTGCAGTGTTGTCCGCGCAAGCTGATATGATTAGTATTTTAATAAGCCACGGAGCAGACGCAACCATTACCAACAATCGTGGACTAACTCCATATGCATTAGCCGACGAACCGCTTGCAAACTTTGGAATCGCTAACGAAACACTGCTGACAAAAGAAGACCGAAGAATGATAAATTCAATACGAAACATGACCTATGTATTTATTGCCCGTGGCATAACAAAATAGAAACTTTTTAAGTTAATATTTTAATGTACGCTTTCCCAGCGAGTATGGTTTTCTGCTCACTGGGAAACTTTTTATAAAAACATGTATTCAATTAATCATAAACTGTATAAATAACAAGGGTTATTTATAAATTTTAAAAATATATTGACATATAGTTAAAAATAGACTATAATATGACCACAATATAATTTTGCAAAATTAATTAATTTCAATTTTTAGAAAGGTATTTATTTTATGAAACTCAAAACAAAAGCAAAAATTTTATCGGGAATATTATCCCTATCTTATACTTTAGGCCTCGCTGCTTCCAATACAATCTATGCGGCAAAAAATCCCACCAGATTGCGTATAGTGCGCCGTACTACAATAGCAAATGAAGCAGGGATTGCCGGAATAGACTTACGCGATGCACTGGACTATGCATATGACGCCATCGAAATAACAGGCAATCCTCATGGTGTGGTTCAAGGCTTGGAAGACGCCGTTACCGATGGAAATATCACACTTACAATCGGAAACCTAAGCGCCGTGCCCACTGCTACCGAACTTGCCGATGCATTGGAAGTAGCTTATGAATACTTCTCACTCACCCAAGACCCTATTTTCATAAATCACCTTATTGAATATATCAGCTCTCGCCCACTTGATCTAACCGCCGACTACGGAGTATTACTCCACAAAGCTGTTTCTTTGGGGTATGGTTGCTGTAACTTTATACGCTTCTTATTAGAACGTTGCGGAGTAGACGTCAATATTCGGGATAGTAAAGGCTCCACTCCACTGCACACGGCCGCACGCCGTACGGATGAACAAGTACTAACTCTTTTATTAGAATTCCCCGGAATTCGCACCGATATTAAAGATAACGCAGGCAACAGCGCTTATTACTATGCTGCAAGCGAACCACAAACCGTCATGAGTTTTGACGGCCAACCGGTGGAATCTACCAAAGGTCGAATGGTACGCATTTTCAACGGACATGGCGTAGCACAATAATATAATTAATTAAATAAATTTTCACCTCCACAATATGCATAATTTTTTCATGTTGTGGGGTTTTTGCTTTATAATTTACAAACCGACAATTTTCCGTGGAAAGCGTAATTTACCCCCTTGACATTAAATTAATATAGTGTTATGATATCATCAAATTCGAACGTTTGAATGATTAATTCATTATATACCGAAAGGACATCTAATTTATGAGCCTAAAAATCAAAGCAAAAATTTTATCGGGATTATTTAGCATAATATGCGCTTTGGGATATTTTGCACCTAACACGATAAAAGCGGTTGAACATCCCACCGTTGACCCCACAGAAAAAACCACAGCAAGCGCAGACAACGCCGAAGAAAGTATATCTTACGCCGCAGTAAGCACCGATGACACCGAAGAAAGCACAGACGACACTACAACAGATACAACGAGCAGCACTGTGGAGCAATTCGATTGCTTTCAATTTTCCCGCTTGTGCACTGTAGCTCAACACAACCCTCCATTTGCTAAAGAATTACAAACAAGAATAAAGAATGGTACAATTATCCTACAAGTTGATTTGTCTCCATACGCAGATGCAACATTGGAAGAAGATCTTTACTATTTACTGGTGGCTGTACATAATTTTTGCATGCTAGCCCAAGATAGCAGCCCAATGAAAGCATCTATGGAATACATTCAAAATCAAAACATTCCAACAAGTACACGTATTGACGAATTGCCTAGTAAACCCATCCCTTTGAATTGCGTATTTTAAGAGTTATGGTGGCAAGCAACAACCATAAGTAACAACAGAACCGAGTTTTGTATTGCCATAAGGAATCACCACAAAATAGTAG
>CAJLZR010000008.1 GCA_905211185.1 uncultured Oscillospiraceae bacterium
GAGGATGAACAAGAAGATGAAGATGCACAAGAAAACGAGAACAAACAGAAAAACAAAGACGCACAAAAAAGCAAGGATAAGGAACACAGTCAGAAAAAAAGCATACTTAGAAATCCAGGTGTTCAAGTAGTCGGAGGCGGTATAGGTTTAGGCGTTCTAATTTTCGGCGGACCTCGTCTTTGGAAACGCTTTTCCTCCGGTAGACATCCCCAGAGCCCCGCTGGCGGGGGTTCTGTAACACCTCCTGCTGCTCCCGTTGAGTCTCAGACATTACATGAAGATCGTACCGGCTGGAATGAATTGCACCATGCGGCAGAAGCCGATAATCTTGGGGCGTTTAATGATCTAACCATTACCGACCAACGCTTACGGCAGAGAGATACACGTGGTCGTACCCCGTTTTACATTGCTGTTAAATATCATCCGGAGTCGCAAATTATTAGAAATTGGTTAGATGGTTTAGACCATAAATTACACACTGTCGGCGAAGGTGGGATAGGGGACGAACGGTTCTCACACATTATATACGATACCTTGGTTACTGCTGTACGTAACGACGATGTGCAGACTCTTACCAATTTGGTAAATACCGTTATGCCTAGTTATACACCAGATTCCGAACGAGACCCGGATATTAACACATACTTTGGTTACGAACATCCGAGAAATGGACGCGTTTTCGATATTGCTCTAAGAGAACATCATACTGCCGCCGCCCAATATTTGCTTGCTGTTGCTCCTTCTTGCTGTGCATACGGCGTTGCTTATAATAGAGCTGTCCACGCGGATCCAGAGGCACGGCTTACAGAACTTAGGGAGCTAAGAAGGCAAGGTCTCAGCTTGGAATCTCTCGCCGGCACTCCTATGTGTATCGCCAACGCATTGCGTAACGCTATAACACAATTCGACATATTTAGATTTTATGTTGAAGAATGTCATGCGCTAACTCACCTGGCACATATGAACCGCACCCCAGTGCGTATGGCTATCAGCCAACATATTGATAAAGGTGATGGCAATTATAACCCAACTGCGCCACACCCAATAACCAGCGCACAAGCACGTGAGCTTTTAACCTACTTTGATCAAAAATGTGAGGAAATTCCTTATGTAGCCCCGCAACAATAAAACTGCACCTGTATTCGGAATTTCTTTAATTAAAATAGTATTTCTAATTGGTGATCCCTGCGCTTGAATCTTAGCGTGGGGATTCATTTTGGGTATTTTCTGAGCCGAATAAGTCATTTATATAATTTTAGCCATATCATTAAAGCTGTTAGGTACAGTTTTCACATCTTGTTAAACTATTTTTTAACTTTGCTTGTTGCTATATCACCAAATAAAAAATACAATAAATCGCATTTCATATCATAAATTAAAATCCACTTGATTTTTTTGATATGTTATGATATAATTAAGATGAGGTTTGAATTTATATTTAATTATAAAACTTTTGAAAGGTGTTTATTTATGAACAAAAAACAATTTGCAACCAAACTTATGGCGAGTGTATTATCCGCTTCTATTTTGGCCCCTTGTGCCACAACGTTTGGAGTTAAAAGCCAAAATCCAAATAGCGAAATTGTTTCCACACAAAAAAAGAAGCCAAAAGCACAGTCAGAAACGCAAAAGAAAAACATTCCATACGGCCAAATTGCCACATGGGGCGCAGGCTTAGCAGCCACAGTTTATGGAGTACATTTTCTTTGGAAGCACTTCCCTTTTGGTAGAACCGCTCAAGGCGCCCACAATGAACAACCTGTTGCGCCTCATGTTGATCCTGTTCCACGCCCTGTCACACCTCCCGCCCCGGCGCCTGCTCCTGTTGCTCCTGTTGCCCCTGTTGCTGCACCTGTAGAAGACCGTTCCGGTTGGAATGAATTACACCACGCGGCGGAGGGAGACCAAGCTCGTCTGGCTAATCTTTTGGATATGAGCATTGAAGACAAAAGACGTTATTTTGGAGAGAGAGATGCTCTGGGACGCACCCCATTATATATTGCCTTTAAATACAATCAATCATTTTTTTTGGATCATTTTAGCAACGAAAATAATTTTAGGCAATTATATCCCCAATCTTCTCAGGAAATGTCCAACTTCTTTATTTTTGACGTTTTGTGTACAGCTGCACGGCTCAATGACGTGCACACTCTTAGCCATTTGGAAGAAGATATTCGAAGTACTTTCGCCTATCGAAAAGCATCTACAGACCCCCGTGATTATAGCCTCTTAAATATGGCATTGGCACAGGGCGCCCAAACTGCCCACGAAAGATTCTTAAATATTGGCACCACAGAACTCGGCGGCTACAGCCTTTTAGATATAGCACTTCGCCATAATGCAAGAAATGCCGCAACATACTTAATGGGTCAAGGCGTTGTTTGTGAAATGAACAATATTTTTGACGATGCCACACTCGCCCCGGAAAATAAACTTGAAATTTTAAACTTTTTGGCAGAACACGGTCGCAGATTTGCAAATGATGATGACAGGCGAAATTTTATAGACCTAATCTTTACCGATCCTGTGCTCTCCGAAGATAATAAGCGGGTGATTTTAAGATCCCTAAAAGATCACGGTTTCGATTTTAAAATTAATGGTGAACGGCGCCCCACCATCTCTAATGCTTGTATACAGCTGTTCGCAGCTGCAGCAAAAAATTATGGCACTCTCATCAATTTCTACATCGAAAACTGTAACGCATTAAGTTATATGGATGGCAGCGACCGCAGTCGAATTCAAAGAGTGCTAGCAAATAAACAGGAGCTTTTAACATACTTTAACCAAAAATGCGAAGATCAGCCTTATGTACCAAACGCCCAGCCTGCCGAACCGGCATCTACGGATACAGGCCATGGTCGCAACGATGGCGAAGTGGTTCATGAGGGAGGTAACGCCACAACTAGCAATCCCGCAGGCGCTCCTCAACAATCAACATCGCCCGCTCAACCACAGCTCACCCAAGAACAAATAAGGGAACTCCGGCTTGCAGCACTGAACAGACGCGCCTAAAAGAGAGCATAGACAAATATGGCCTCCCTCCACAAAAAGGATAAAAGAACTACATATTCTACAATTGCACCACGTATTACAGAACAGGAGCATATGGCGCTCCACGTCCAACAAATCAATCAACTGAAATAAGATTTATTCGATTAAAAATTAGTTTTGTAGCCAAAATTTTCCGCATAGAAACCCCCTACGCTTAAATTAAGCGTAGGGCTTTGATTTGCGCATATTTTTAAATAAAAATTACTCTGCCGGGGTAATTTTAACCATATCGCTAAATCCGGTCATATCAAAAACTTCCATAACCTCCGGTTTAACATTTATTACTTCAAAACTTGCATTTTCCATGGCGCTCATCCTCTTTTGAGTATAAAGAATGGTTCTGAGTCCGGCGCTGCTTAAGTATTCAACTTCACCAAAATTGAAAATCAAATTATTTTCTCCTGCTTCCAAACTCTCATCCACCGCCTTTTGGAGCTCCGGCGCAGTTTGAGTGTCAACTCTTCCTTTGATATTGTAAACACATTTGCCCTCTTCATTGGTAATTTTCTCAATCTCCATTTTTACTCCCCCTAAATAATTTTCATTTTTTTGATAATCAAAAGGTTATTGGCCCCGTCTTCGTAAAAATATTGCATTTCGTCCATCATTTTCCTAACCATAAATATTCCCAGCCCACCGATTTTTCTTTCTTCCAAACTTTGATGTATATCGGGAGTTCCCCATTTGGTTGGATCAAAAGGAATTCCTGCGTCCCTGAATTTTACCTGAATAATTCCCTCTTGAGGTGAAAAACCAATATCAACCAAAACATCTCCTTGAGAGCCGGGGTACGCATACCGCGCAATATTTACAAATATTTCTTCCGATGAAAGCAAAACATTACTTTTTATCTTTCGGTCAATTTTCATTTCGTCAATAAATTCTTGCAAAAAATCATGCACTAAATTCCAATTTTCTACAATGGCAGGAATTTGAATATGGCGCTTCACGTTAGGGACACACCTCTTTTATATAAATAAATGTGAGTTTTGCCATTAAAACAATTAGATGATATCACATTAACTATAACAATTCAATAATTAGTCTATTTTTTGTAATTTTGACTTTTTGCACATTTTCAACACGATTTTCAACATATTTCTAAATCAATATACAATAATTAAAAAAACACATCTTATTTTAGGAATGGATTTTCTTTTTATTTATGCAATAATGATTAAATATAGCTTATCCTTCCAACAACCTCTCCACCCTTAACGTAAACTCTGGGTACACGCTTACCAATTAGGCAAATAATCTCATAATTAATAGTTCCTATCAAATCAGCAAGTTCGTCCACCGTAATCGTTTGATCGCCGTCTTTCCCAAAAACGGTAACTATATCGCCTTCATGTACGCCTCCAATATTTGAAACGTCAAGCATTAACTGATCCATACAAACTCTGCCTACAATCGGCGCGCGTTTACCCGAAACGATCATTTCCGCTTTATTTGAAAATCTTAAAGAGTAACCATCTGCATATCCGATTGCAACTGAAGCTATTTTCATTTCTTTTTTGGAAACAAATGTGCGACCATAACTTATACTTACATCTTTAGGAATGGTTTTTACTTGTGAAATAACCGTCTTTAACTGCATAACGGGTTTTAAATCAATTTTATTTTCCGTTTCTTTGGAAGGGTGCAATCCATAAAGAATCACTCCCGCCCTTACCATATCCAAATGCATTTCGGGAAAATTTATTATTCCGCCACTGTTGCAGCAATGCTTAAGCGGTATCTTAATGCCACTGCTTTCAAGCTTTTTAGCCATAGACATAAAATTATCATATTGTTTTATTGTATACCGGTGGTTATTTGTAATGTCATCGGAAACGGAAAAATGGGTAAACATACCTTCTAATTCAAGTTCCGGCATAGTTTCTTTTATTTCTATTATTTCTTGAAGGGATTTTTCTATATTTTCCTTAGTTTGAGCAAAAAATCCAATTCTGCTCATACCGGTATCAATTTTAAGATGCACTTTAAGTTTTAAATTCTTACTTTTGCATTCTTCATGAAGCTTTTGCGCATATTCAAGAGAAAACAGAGCCTGAGAAATATCATACTTATAAAGCAAATGCGCCATATTAGATGGCGTATAGCCAAAAATAAGTATTGGTTTCTTTGCGCCATTTTTTCTAAGCTCGATAGCCTCATCAAGATTAGAAACGCCGTACCAATCAGCGCCCATTTTTTCATATTCTTTAACTAAAAACCCTGCTCCATGCCCGTAAGCATCGGCTTTTAAAACACATAATACTTTTGTGTCTTTTTTAAGCTTACTTTTTATACTTTTAAAGTTATACTCCAAAGCATCTAAATCAATTTGAGCCCAAGTACGTTTAGAAAATTCTTCCATAATTAAAAACACTTCCATTTACAAATAATAAAATATATTTTTAAGAAAATTATTGGTATACTTATGTTATACCACATTCGGTTTTATGTTAAAATAATATTTGAAAATAAATTACTTTATACGAAGGAAAAAATAATGAAAATAGGAAACATAGAGATACTTGGCAAAGCCATGCTCGCTCCAATGGCCGGGATAACAGACAGAGCTTTTCGTGAGATATGCGCAGAATTCGGATCCGCCTACTTTACAAGTGAAATGATAAGCGTAAAAGGGTTAATATACGGAAGCTATAAAACTTTCGATCTGCTCGATAACTCCAAAGAAAAAAGCTCAAACAAAAAACCTTTTGCCGTACAGCTATTTGGAAATAATCCCGAAGATTTTGCAAAAGCCATTAAAATAATAAAGCCTTTCGGTCCCGATATTATAGATATAAATATGGGTTGTCCGGCAACTAAAATTGTAAAAGAAAATTCCGGATCCGCCCTTATGAAAAACCCTGATTTATGCTATGAGATCGTAAAGGCCGCCAAAGAAACTGCCATATCCCCCATAACGGTAAAAATACGTGCGGGCTGGAACAAAAGCACAATAAATGCACCCGAAATTGCCAAAATATGCGAAGACGCCGGAGCAGACGCTATAACTATCCACGGCAGGACAAAGGAACAAGGATATTCGGGAAAAAGCAACATAGAGATAATTAAAAAAGTAAAAGAAAGCGTAAAGATTCCCGTAATAGGTAACGGCGATATAATCTCGGCCGAAAAAGCACGCGAGCTTATGGAATATACAGGTTGCGATATGGTTGCTATCGGCAGAGGCGCAATCGGAAACCCTTGGATATTTAAGGAAATTAACGATACACTTGATAAAAAAATTTCCTATACCCCACCGAACCAAAACGAAAAAATGCGTATTATGCAAAAGCATATTGAAAAAATTTGCCTATATAAAGGCGAAGAAAGAGGGCTTAAAGAAGCACGAAAACATATAGTCGGATACATAAAAGATTTCCCCGGTGCGGCCGAAATGCGAAAAAAAATTTTTCTTACAAAAACAAAAGAAGAACTCCTTAAGTTATGCAAAATGCAGTAGAATAAATCTACTGCATTTTTAATTTCTTATTATATATATTTTTTAAGTTCCAACTCCATAAACTCCTCCACAAAACTTTCGCCAATTCCAATTTTAGTTTCTTCTCCACTTTTCATCTCTTTAATTTTTGCGCTGTTTGTTTTAAGCTCGTCTTCACCTATAACAACAACGTAGCAAGCTCCGATTTTATCGGCAAATTTCATTTGGGATTTAAGTGTTCTGTCCATTACGTCAACTTGCGCATTAATTGAAGATTTTCTCAGCTTTTCGCAAAGATCAAAAGCTTTTAGCTGCGCTTCTTCGTTGCTCAAGGAAGAAATAAAAACCTTAGGAACATCTGCCCCGGGAAACTCCACATTTTGCGCCTTCATCACTGCAAAAATTCTTTCCATTCCCATTCCAAACCCTATGGCAGGAAGTTTTGGCCCCCCAAGGATTTCAGAAAGCCCGTCATATCTGCCGCCGCCACATATTGTAAGAGGCGCACCTTCTATATCACAAATAAATTCAAAAACGGTTTTGGAGTAGTAATCAAGACCTCTGACTATTTTAGGATTAATTTTATACTCTATATTTTGGCCGTTTAAGCACTTTTTGAGTTTTTCAAAATGTTCGGAACACTCACTGCAAATATAATCCGTAATAACAGGCGCATTTTTACTTATTTCTTGGCATTTTTTATTTTTACAATCCATAATTCTCATAGGGTTGCGGCTCAGCCTATTTTTGCAGTCCTCACAGAGCTCATTTTCTTGCTTTTTAAAGTACTCTTTTATTGCGTCATTATATTTTTTTCGGCATTCGGGGCAGCCTATGGAATTAATTTCAAGCCTTACATTTTTTATTTGCAGCCTTTTTAAAATAGAAGAGGCAGCGCAGATAAGCTCGGCATCCGAAACCGCCGATTCAGAGCCAAAAACTTCAAGCCCGAATTGAAAAAACTCACGGTATCTGCCCGCTTGTGGCTTTTCATATCTATAACACGAAGCATTATACATAATTTTTACCGGCAAAGGCCCGTTATGTAGCCCATTTTCAAGAACTGCCCTCAATGCTCCGGCCGTGCCTTCCGGCCTTAATGAAACGGATCTGCCGCCTTTATCTTCAAAAGTATACATCTCCTTCTGAACAACATCGGAGGTATCCCCAACGGAGCGCTCAAATAGCTCGGTATGCTCCAAAACAGGAGTACGGATAAATTTAAATCCGTAAAGTGATGCTTCTTCTTTCATAACTTTTTCTATATTTTCCATTTTGTAACTATCAATAGGCAATAAATCTTGCATACCTTTAATTCTGCGTGTTATAAGATTCATAATATCCACCTCTATTGTTATTTTTATTACATAAGCAAATAATACTATAAAATAAAGTATTTTAAAATTTACTTTTTAAAAAACCTTCTTCGAAAGCAGCTCCGAAGAAGGCATAATTAACTTTACACAAAATATGATTAAACCTCTGGACGTCCGACATTACGCCAATCCAAATCACCGCGTTCAAGCCCGTGAATCAAAACTTCTGCTGTGGCAATATTTGTTGCATAAGGAATAACATGCACGTCACAAAGCCTTAAAAGATCTTCTTCGGCTTTCTTTGATGATGCTGTGCTGGCGTAGTCTCTGAAAAATATCACCATATCAATTTCTCCGCAAGAAATACGCGAAGAAATTTGCTGATATCCCCCTTGTTCTCCGCTTAAGAAATTATAAACGCGAAGACCGGTGGCATCCGAAACCATCTTACCCGTGGAAGCCGTTGCGCACAGCTTATGCCTGCTTAAAACCCCACAGTAAGCTATACAAAGTCTGACCATCAATTCTTTTTTCGCATCTTGCGATATAAGAGCAATATTCATATATTTTTTCCTCCCAATAAAGTCCTCTGTATTTAAAAACAAATACATAATAAAGCAAATGTAAGCAAAAATTTAAAACACAAAAATGTGCACTCTGCCATTATAATACAAAATCGGCTTTTATTCCAGTATTTTTTATTTTTTAATATAATGCCTTTTTGACAATACCCCTTTATTTGTAATAAAGACTATCATATTTCCAAAAAAATGTCAATTTTTTTACAGGCTTTTTTTCCGACTTTTTTCGACACTAATTAATTTTTAAATCAATAAATTACTTATTTAAGTGGAAATACTCATTCATTATATCCCTCGCTACATTTTTGGAAGCCATACCGCTAACGCCATGAGCAATAACCACCGAGATAGCTATTTGTGGATCGTCATAAGGCGCAAAACAAATAAACGTTGTATGGTCAGATCCCGAGTTTTGCGCAGTTCCTGTTTTTGCGCCTATCGGTACCGGGTAACTTGCAAAATCACGAGCAGTCCCCGCCACAAGAGCAACTTGCCGCATACCTTCTTTTACAATATTTAAGTTTTCTTCCGAAACACCAACTTTTTGAACCAGTTCCGGCTCGCTCTTTTTAATTATTCTGTTTTTTGAATAATCCACAATTTTACTTACCAAATGAGTTTTATATCTATAACCGCCGTTTGCAATGGTTGCAGTATAGGTTGCAAGCTGAATGGGGGTTATCATGTTATCAGATTGTCCTATCGCCGCTTGAGAAGAGCCCGATTCATACCATTTTGCCCCAACTTTTGCGCTATGTTCGGGGCCCGCCACTATTCCCATGCTTTCGCCCACTTCAACGCCTGTTTTAACGCCTATTCCAAATCTATTTGCAAAATTTCCCAAAAGCTCTGCTCCTATACGCCTTCCAAGCTCTGCAAAAAAGACGTTGCAAGATTTTGCCAAAGCACTGCGCAGTGAAATACTTCCATGCACGCCCATACAGCCCAAACGGTAACCGCTATAATAATTATAACCACCCGAGCAGTGTATGGTTTCATCAGGTTTTATTTTACCCGTTTCAAGTGCGGTGGCGGCAACCAATGGTTTATAAATTGAACCCGGTGCGTAGGCTCCCATAAAAGCCCTGTTAAGCAGCGGCGTGGCGGGATCTTTTACAAGCTCCGAATAATAAGACTTATCCTCCATAAACTTAGCCAAATCATAGGAAGGATACGTTGCTGCCGCCAAAACGGAAAAATCTTTTACGTTAAGAACAACCGCCGCTCCCGAAACGCAATCACGTGCGCAAGAATTATGCGCTCTTTCAACGTTTTCTTTAAGAGACTTATGCGCAACCTCCTGAAGTTTTGAAGAAATGGTTAAAAACACCGTGTTTCCGGCTTTAGCGGGCTCTATTTCGGAAACGTCCATAATTCCGCCTTTTCGTGACATTTGAATCATACGCTTGCCGCCAAATCCCCTTAGGTAATCTTCTAAAACCCCTTCTATTCCCGTTTTACCTATCAGCGCATCCATGCTGTAACTATCCTTGCGCTTTTTATACTCCTCGCTTGACATAAACCCTATATACCCGACTATATGAGGCGCTATTTCCCCATTTATATATTTTCTTACAAGCGATGGCTGTATCCTGATACCTTTTAAAAGATCGCTTTTTTCACTTAAAATCATAACGGCGTTTCTATCTATACTGTCGGATAAAACATAAGGAATAGCCCTTGCCGCATGACCACTTATTTTATCCATATTTGAACGCACGCTGCAAATAACTCTTTGGTCTTTTTTGGAAAAATTATAAACTCTATATTTTTCTATCAGTTTATCCATACAAGCCTGCGCCGATGCATCTTGGGGAAGTTTTAAAAATTTTTTTAAAATATCAATCTGACTTTCTTTATCTTCTTCAAATAAAAACAAATCATTTTCTAACTTTATAGGCAAAACGTCAATCCACGGGCATTTTAATTCTTCCAAAAGTTTAGTGGCATTTAAAATTATCTCATTTTCCTTTTGTTTTTCTATTATAAGCCTATCGACAACAACCTTATAACCGGTATCATTTATAGCAAGCCCTACTCCATCGCAATCAACAATCTCCCCACGAACGGGATCCGTGTTTACAAAATATATATTACTGCTATTGGCTCTGATTTTATAATATTCACTGTTAACAATTTGCCAATCTATCAAACGAAAAATAAAAGTCCCAAATATCAAAACTATCGCAGAAACCAAACTTATATACCGTTTTTTATTAAAATACTTTGTGTTTATCTGTTTTCACCCCTAACACTTCTTACGTAATAAAATACAATTTTATTAAACCAAATAACAAGCGGTGCGGCTAAGAATGTATAAATCATTATCGGCAAATAAACTTCCAAAAACACATTCCCAAGTCCCGCAAAACCCAAATGCCCATAATTTGTAAAAAACCTTAAAACAAGTATAAGCGCCCCTGTTAAGCCTCCAAAAAACCAAGTTGCAAAAAAGCCCGCATTTATAAAATAATTTGCAAGCACTCCTAAAACGTACCCTATAATTCCCAGGCAAGAAGCATATATTCCAAGCGGTATGCCAAATCCAAAATCCAAAAAAAGACCGCTCAAAAAAGCAAAAACAAAACCAAAAACTTCCCCTTCAAAAAGAGAAACAAAAACAATTAAGCTCGGAATAAGAAGCGGCGTAACCGATAAAAAACCAAATTTTGGCAAAGATGAATGCTCCAGGGAATAAAGAAAAAATGTTTCCAATAAATAAATCAAAAATCTAAATCCGCAAAACATTTTACGCAAATCCATCTATTTATCTCCTTGGTTTTCGGAATCACTATTTGAATGGTCTATCAAACCTTTACCTTTAAAATCCGTAATAACAAAAACATCAGAAACTTTTTTCATATCATCAAATATATCAACAAGCGCATAGTATGAATTTTCGTAGCTGTCATACTCAACGGACCTGACAGTTCCTATTTTTAAATTTTTCGGATACATTCCGCTAACTCCGCTGGTTGCTAAAATATCTCCACTTTTAATATCATTTTGAGTAGGAATAAAAATCATACGTGTTAGGTTATTTTTTGCATATTCAAGAGTTCCGGAAATTATTCCGTTTTCGTTCGTTCTTGAATCTACCCCCGCCATTTTTATATCAGGGGATAAAACAGTTCTTACTTTGCTAAAGCCTTTGTTTGTTTGGCATATTTTACCGACTAAGCCGTTTTCTGTAATTACGGCATCATTTACCGAAATTCCGGATTCCGTGCCTTGATCTATCGTAAAATCGCCGAATGCTTCGGTTGCATCTTTACCGATAACCGAAGCCGAAACAAATTTTATACTGCTATCTGCATCTTTTATACCATAAAACTTTTTAAACCTTAAGTTTTCTCTTTTTATATCGTGATAATCTATAATGCTATTCTGAAGCTCGTTTACTTGTTTTTTGAGTTTTTCGTTTTCTTCTTTTAGTTTTTCTTTTTCGGCAAACTGATGTTTAAAATCAAATAAATTTTTATCGATATATCCGCAAGCTTCCCCAATCGGGCAAGTAACAGCCCCGAAAGCATTATAAATAAAGTTATCGTTTGGGTTTGCAAGCGTATATAAGATTATACCCGAAACAATAAGGAATATCCCTACAAAAATTTTAAAAGCCATACTTTTAAAAAAATATTTCAAAACTTACAAACACACCCCAAACGATAGTTTTTAATCACACACAATATTATCTACTTTTTCTTGTTTTATAGTATTCTTTCGGCATTGAAATATCCAAGCATTTACCCGTTCCGTCCACAACGCAATCAAGAGGCCTTTCGGCAATGTAAACAGGCATATGCGTATTTTCGGAAATTAAAGTATCTATTCCTCTTAGAAGTGCGCCGCCCCCGGTTAAAGTTATACCATGGTCGATAATATCCGCCGAAAGTTCGGGAGGCGTATTTTCCAAAGTGTTTTTCACGGCATTTATTACGCATCTTAAAGGCTCCGCAAGAGCTTCTCTTACTTCTTCGGACGTAATTGTTATATTTTTCGGAAGTCCGTCCATAAGATTTCTGCCCTTTATGCTCATTTCACCCTCATCTTCATAAGGAACGGCAGAACCGATAGTCAGTTTAATATCTTCTGCCGTACGTTCGCCAATGAGCAGGTTGTATTTCTTACGCAGGTGCCGGATAATGGCGTCATCGAAGTAGTCCCCGCCGATGGGCACGCAGCTGGAAACCGTTACCTGCCCCAGGGAGAGCACCGCAATGTCCGTTACC